>JANNRD010000270.1:0-8080 GCA_031401095.1 Acidobacteriota bacterium | reverse complement strand
CTCGCGTTCCAGGAGATCGTCCGCCGTTACCGGAATCTGATTACGAACTTTGTTTACCGAATGCTCAATGACTATGACCACGCAGTCGATCTGGCACAGGAGACATTTGTCAGGGTGTATATGAATGTCGAGAGGTATCAGGCTAATTACAGCTTTTCGACATACATCTATCGGATTGCCTCGAACCTCGCGATCAGCGAATTGCGACAACGGAAAAGACGTCGCATGGTTCCAATCCCGACTTACTTTTCGGGCCGCGACGGAGAAGAGGTCGAGATCGATTTGCCGGACTCACGCCAGGTGAGAGCCGATGATGCGATGATCGAGGATGAGCGTCGGCAGGCCGTCGCGAGGGCGATCACGAGCCTCCCAGAGAAGTATCGAACCGTAGTCGTGTTGCGAGATATCGAAGGCAAGAGCTACGAGGAGATCAGTGCGGTCCTCCGGCTCTCGGACGGAACAGTCAAATCGAGGATCAACCGCGCACGGAATCTGTTGAAAGAGAAGCTCAAGGAGTATCTCTGAAATGAACGAACGAGAGAAACAGAAACAAGGAAGAGAAATGTTGAATTGTCGAGAAACGCAAAGGGCTATTGATGCAGTTTCAATACGAAGTGGGTTGGCACCAGGTGGATTGGGACCAGGTGGATTGGGAGTGGACGCCGAGCAGCATCTGAAGTCCTGTACCGATTGTGGTCAGTATGCGACGGGCACCTTCCAACTGATGGGGCTGCTTGCGGCGCAGCCACGCGTTGAGGCCCCGGCCGATTTTGAGTTTCACTTGCGGGCGCGGATCGCGAGAGCGCGTCATGAGCAACACGGCTGGCGATGGGCGTTGGCTCAATTCTTGTCCAACTCGTTTTCGTGGAAGGAGGCGGGAGCTGCCGCTCTGGTTCTCTCCGCGGTCGCGATCTCGGCGACAATCTACGTGACACGCGAGACGACTGGCGCACAGATAGGCGAGATCGCGACGACGCGTAGTTTCGCGATACCGGAGCCGCTGCTCGGAGCCAGCAAACAAGTAACACAAGGTATGATAGGTGAAACTCGGATGGCGGAACCCCAGCGGGGGACATCACCGCGTGCGATCAACGGAACGATGATCGCAGGACGGACCGTTGGAAGCGTTGAGCGCTCGTTGGCTCGTGCCGTGGGAGAAGGTGAAATGGCTGGGGCGCAAGAGATTCTCGTCTATCAACCCGGGCGGGCCGGCCGACCCGGTGGTTCGCGATCAGTGGTTATTCCACGACGGGGTCAGGTGGCGTTTGGTGCGCAACTAGCCAGCGTTCGAGATGTCTTCAGCTCGCGCCCACCTGCACAGAGCGCGGTTGAGACTTTTTAGTTGTTGCGAGAGACGGACGCAAAAGAATGCGGAAGCGGATATTACTAATTGTCATGTGCTTGTCGATTGTCGGCCCTTCGCCGCTGGTGCAGGGTCAACGACGCCCGGGGGGGGGCTCGGGTCCCGACAAGATCGAAACAATGACGGTATTCAGACCTCCCGCTGCACTGGTCTATGTCATGCAGACAATCGACCTCAGCCAGCAGCTCGGTGGAGAAGAGAACCTTCTGACTCTTGACGGCGAACCGCTGCCGCCGATGCTCGTGCGTAATATTACGCTCGGACTTGTTCTCGATGACGCCGGCCATATCGCGACCAGGCTCGTCGGCATCACCCCACAGGATCCCCCGCAATCGATCGTGGTTACTCCCCAGCAGGGTCGTCCGACAAAAGCGACATTTCTCGGCCTTGACGCCGCCACCGGGTTGAGCATCCTCGAGGTAGCTAAAGAGGGATTTGCGGCTCCGGGTTCTCCATCAGGCGAACTGGCAAAAGAACTGGCGACCTCGTCTCGACAGTTCAGATTGTTCGGATTCAATGCGGCTCAGACACAGAGTCAGTCACCATCGATGGGGTTTGCGCGTCCGCGTATCCACTCGTTTTCCGGCCGGATCACCCGCGCAATCGGCGATTTCCGGTATCAGGCAAGCCAACCTCTTTTCCGACTCATATCACCGAAGTTGACTGCGGTTCAGGATGGAAGCCTGGTGGTTGATGGCGAGGGAGCGATCTTCGGCGTGGCCATCGCTGATACTACCGAAGAAGGCCAGAACCTCGTCTATCCGATCGCCCGGATCAAGGCTATTGCCGATGCGGTCATTCGATCTCAGAATAGCCTGGCTCACGGTTGGCTTGGGGCGACCGGCGTCACCATGTACGCGCCGATCACCAATTCGGCAAAGCCAGCCAGCGCGGATTTGGGTGTCCGCGTGACCGGGGTTCTCCCCGATAGTCCGGCTGAACTTGCAGGGGTCAAGGCCCACGACGTTCTGCTTGCCATCAATGACCGTTCAATCGCCTCTGTCGAGCAGCTGAGTAGTGCGCTGAAGCAGCTGCCACCCTACAGTCAGCTGTCGCTTCGCTTAAGACGTGGGAGCGAGTCGAAGGTGCTCACAGCGACGCTGGTCCCGGCACCTACTTACGAGGCCGGGCAGCAGCCAGCGGCACTCGCGAAACAGCTTCGCGGTCTTGAGGATCGGTTGAGATCACTGGAAGCCTCGGATCCAGCACGACGCGAGCTTGAGCCCAAGGTGACGGCCATGCGGTCCGTCATGAACAACATCCTTGGACCCGCCCCTGCCGACGTCAAGCTGAGAGTTCGCTATGGGATCGAGGTCGAGCGGTTGTCGACTCAGTTGCTGAGGTACTTCGCTGTTTCAAACGGCCTGCTGGTGACTTCGGTTAGTGAGACTGACCGCGGCGCGCGCGCTGGTCTGCGAACCGGTGATGTCATCGTCGCGGTTGGCAGGATCCAAGTCAATGATCTTGTCTCTCTCCTCAAGGCGCTCGATGAGAGCGGTGACCAGCCACTGGTGCTTGCAGTCTCACGCCAGCGCGAACCGGTCCAGCTGACGTTCGTGCGTGACCTCCCCTAATCAAGTGTCGCCGAGGGTGTCGCCGAGGGTGTCGTGGGCGGTATCGCAAAGCCGGCGCGGGAGTCCCTTTGCAGCCTTGGTTCGAACTGCTATTCTGCCCGTTCAGGGAAGGAGTTGACCGAGCTGAGGAAGACACAAGACGCAATGCCTGCCAAACTAACCGTCATTGTCTATATCCTCATTTGCCTTGAGGTCGGGATTCTGCTCATCATCCTGCCCTGGACTTCGTACTGGGATGATAACTTTTTCCTCTATTTCCTCACCGGAAAGATGCACGCTGCGTGGTTGGGGGACTTGATGCAGAGCGGCTATGTCCGCGGTCTGGTGACAGCACTTGGCGTGCTCAACATCAGCGCCGGCCTTTGGGAAGGCTACCGCTTTCGCGAGAGCGTCCGCGCATTCAGTGCCTGGGAAGCGCCGCCCGATGAACCAGCCAAGAACAATATCACCGATCCTGCCATCACATCGTCCTCTCGTTTACCTGATCACCGATCGCAAAGCATTCCGCCAGATTCCGGTCCGTCCGTCGACTGAGACGAAGGGGCAACTCGAAGCGATCAAGACCGCAGTTGAGTCAGGCTGCCAGTTGATTCAGATCCGGGAGCGAGACCTTGATGCGCAAGAACTCTCGCGCTTTACATCAGCGGCGATCGAGATTGCCCGTCCGGCTGGGGCACTGGTTCTCGTCAATGATCGGGTTGATGTTGCTCTGGCGACGGGAGCGGATGGAGTCCATCTGAGGGCCTCATCGCTCGCTGCGCGTGAGGTGCGTCGCATCGCAGAGGCGTGCGGCCGCGCCGGTCTTCTGGTTGGAGTTTCGACGCACTCAGTCCGGGAAGCGGCAGAAGCCTCGAATGGCGGAGACTTTGTCATCGCCGGCCCTGTTTTTGAAACACATTCAAAAATGGAATTCGGGCCACCTCTCGGGCTGCGAAAATTCTCAAAGATTGTGCGAGCCAGCGCGGTGCCCGTCCTTGGGATCGGCGGCGTGAATCTGAACAACTTCCGCTCGGTCCTCGAGTGTGGCGCCGCCGGGATCGCGGGAATCGGACTCTTCTCGACGCCCGGCAGCGTCGCGGAGAATGTAGAGATGATTCTAAGACTGACGCCAGGACTGTAGGGGCAGGGCTCGTCCCTGCCCCGCTTCGGGAGCTGCAGCCGCAGTGGGCAGGGACGAGCCTCTTCGTGCCCTTTGGTTTTTACGGCAACGACGGTAGGCTGGTTCGTGGTGCTTATGAATGAGTCTCGGTAGCTTCCATCCGGTGGTCGCTGCGTGGGGGAAGTTCAATTCGTGACGCCACTGGAAAAGACCGCGGAATGGAGGGCGCTGAGGTAAATCAACGGCGCAACATTGTCTCTCTGGCACTGGGGAAAACGACATGCATAGATTGAGTCTCAGATCCGAATGTTGGGCTGGATTTAAGAGTGGCCGACGTGCCTCTGCGATCGCTGGTCTGATCGCTATTCTGGTTGCGGCTTCCGGAGACACGCCGCGTGCCCAGGATCAGCCATTTGATCTCGTGCTGCGCAACGCTCGTATCATTGATGGAAGCGGCAGCCCATGGTATCGCGGTGAAGTCGCGATTCGTGGAGACTTTATCGTCCGCATCGCGCCGTCGATCTCAGAACCTGCCGGACGCGTCATCGATGTCGGTGGTGAGGTCATTGCTCCCGGCTTTATAGACATTCATAGCCACGCGCGCCGCGGTATCTTTGAGGTCCCGACTGCGGAGAATTACGTTCGCCAGGGCGTGACAACCTTGATTGAAGGGCCTGATGGCAGCTCCGCGGTCCCGCTCGGCCCGTTTCTGAGGCGACTTGAGACATTTCCGAAGTCGGTAAACATAGGTAGCTTTATCGGTCAGGGCTCGATTCGCGCCGCCATCATCAACAACGTCAATCGGCGACCAACCGCTGAAGAGCTTGAGCGGATGCGGGATCTTGTCGAGCAGGGGATGAAGGATGGAGCCTTCGGTCTGAGCTCGGGTCTGTTCTACGTCCCCGGCACCTTTACCTCGACGGAAGAGGTCATCGAACTCGCGCGCGTCGCAGGCCGCTTTGGTGGAATCCACATCTCTCACATGCGCAACGAAGCGTCTGGAGTGGCCGACAGCGTCAAGGAGACAATCGCGATTGGTGAGCAGGGCGGCCTTCCGACACAGGTGACGCATCACAAAATCATCGGGCCTGCAAATTGGGGACGAAGTATCGAGACGCTGCGATTGATCGACGAAGCGCGTGCTCGCGGGGTCGACGCGACGATCGATCAGTATCCGTATACTGCGTCGAGTACGAGCATTCAGGCAGCGCTCCTTCCCGCGTGGGCGCAGGAAGGGACGCGCGCGGAGATCCTGGCCCGTTTGAAGGACCCGGCTGTGCGTGCGAGGATCAAGGAAGCGACGGTCTCCATCATTCGCAACGAGCGCGGCGGTGGCGATCCGAGAAACATCGTCATCGCGAGCTGCGGTTGGGACGCTTCGCTGGCCGGAAAGAACCTCTCCGACATCGTCCTCCTGCGCGACATGAAGCCAGGTATCGAGAGCGCCGCTGAGGCCGCTTTCTGGTTGGTTGAGAAGGGGGGCTGTTCGGGGATCTTTCATGCGATCAACGAGAAGGACCTCGAGAATATCCTCCGACATCCGGCAACGATGATCGCCTCGGATGGTGAGATCCCGATCTTCGGCAAAGAGCAGCCGCACCCAAGAAGCTACGGCACATTCGCCCGCGTCCTGGGTGTCTACGCCCGGGAGCGTCGAACGATCACTCTCGAAGACGCTGTCCGGAAGATGTCATCGTTTCCAGCGCAGCGTCTTGGACTGCTGGATCGAGGCCTGCTGCGTCCAGGGATGAAGGCCGACCTTGCGATCTTTGATCCCGCGCGGGTGCGCGATGTCGCGACTTTCGAGAAGCCCCATCAATACGCTGAAGGTTTTTCGCTCGTCGTAGTCAATGGGCAGATCGTCTTTGAACGCGGAGCAATGACCGCTGCCAGACCGGGACGCGTTCTCTTGAAACAACCTTCCCTCAACTCACGGTAAGAGAAACAACGGAACACACGGAATTGCACGGAAAACACGGAGATGGTATTCGCTCTCTTTCCGTATGTTCCGTCCATTTCCTTTTTTCTGTTGTTTCTCTTCCTGTTGCGAATAAACGGTGAGATCAAGTATGCTTGGTGCCCTCGTTCAAAGGACTTTGCGCCGCCGCGGTGTGAGATCTCAGTGATACCTTCCCACGCCGCAGGTCAGTTTATCTAAAGGAGTTATCCATGAGCAAAGATGCATCCACGGCCTCACCCGCCGGCAAACAGCCGGTCAACGTTCCCTCGCCGGAAACGGGTGAACCCGGACCCGGCAGCATCGATTCGATTCGAGAAATTCTGTTTGGCACTCAAGTGCGCGATTATGACAAGCGACTCTCGGGTCTCGAAGACCGCTTGCTCAAAGAGCTCGCCTCCATGCAGGAAGAGACAAGGCGCCGGTTTGATGCCTTTGAGACATACGTTCGCAATGAGGTAGACGCGCTCAGCGGCCGTCTGAGAACCGCACAGCAGCACCGCGAAGAGATGCACGAAGACTGGAGTCGCAAACTCGGGGAAACTGGACGCTCGATCGAGAAGAATCTCTCAAGTCTCGATGAACAGACTGCGCAGGCTGACCGCGATCTGAGACAGCAAATTCTCGAACAGTCAAAGAGCCTCTCGGAAGAGATCCGTCAGAAATACACCGAACTGGCCAGTGCCCTCGCACGCGAAGCGCAAGGCCTGCGCTCGGACAAGACAGACCGGACGGCGCTGGCTTCGTTCTTCAGCGAGATCGCCAAGCGCCTTGATCAGGAACCAAACTGAACGGATTCTCCGGCTTGAGTCTTGGGCAACGGTTCCTTGCGCTTTCTCGAAAAGAGTTATGAGCCCTCAGTCTCTGATCCCTCCCAAATCCCCGCCTGCATCGCCGAGCGACGAGGAATTGAAAGAGGAGCAGGCAAAGATAGCCGAGTTGCGACGACTCCTGGTCGGGACAGACCGTGCGCAAGCGGTTCGGCTGAAGCCCCATCTCGATAAGATCGAGCCGAAGGATCTCAGCCGAGTCCTGCCGACGGCGATTCGCCTGCGCACTGCTCAGGATCACGTCCTCACTGACGCTCTCATGCCAACGGTCGCCGCCGCTCTGAAGATCGCCGTCAAACGCGACCCCCAGTCTATTGCCTCCGCCATCTTCCCGATCCTGGCGCCTGCCATCCGACAGGCAATCGCCACGACATTCAGCCAGCTCGTTCAGTCACTGGATAAGGCGCTCGAGTACAGTCTCTCCTGGCAAGGCCTGAAATGGCGGTTAGAGGCCCGACGGACCGGCAAGTCCTTCGCCGAAGTCGTTCTCTACCACACGCTGCTCTACCGCGTCGAATATGTCTTTCTGATTCACCGGGAGACCGGGTTGCTATTGCAGCATGTTTCGCGGGACGGGGCTGAGGGACAGAATGCCGAGATCATCTCCGGCATGATGACGGCAATCAAGGCAGCGTGGCAGGACTTCATGCACGACTCGTTTGGGAACACGCCCGACGCGTTTCTCAGCGAACTGCGAGTCGGCGATTTCACCATCTGGTTTGAACAGGGACCGCAGCTGATCCTTGCCTGCGTCATTCGCGGGAGTGCCCCACAGGAGTTGAGGACGGACTTTATGGCTCCGGCGATTGAGGCGATTCACCGCGAGCACGCCGATGAGATAGCCCGGTTTGACGGTGATCCGGACCCGTTTGTGACTACTCGCCATCGCCTTGAGAGCTGTCAACAGGCCCGCTACCACCGCAAGCAAGGGCCGGAAGGCGAAGACACATTTCGCCTCTCGCCGTATCTCGCAGTTCCCGTCGCGCTCGTTCTACTGATACTTGCAGCCTGGGCATTTCTCTGGATTCGAGACACGTGGCGGTGGAATAAGTATCTCAGCAGGCTCGAGAGCGAACCGGGCATCCTCGTCACCGAAACTGGGACGAGGGGATTCAAGTACTTTGTGTCCGGCCTGCGCGATCCCCTCGCCGCGGAGCCAACCAAACTACTGCGCGAGACAAGTTCCCTCTCGCCGGGCAAGATCGACGCGAGGTGGCAGATCTATCAATCGCTACATCCGGATTTCGTTCTTTCCCG
>JANNRD010000269.1:0-5094 GCA_031401095.1 Acidobacteriota bacterium | reverse complement strand
CAAAAAGCCAGGCGGCAGTTGTTCACCAACCGCTGCCTGGCTTTTTGAACAGAGTGAGTCGCGTGCGTTCCTTCCTCTCGGAGGCGCTGTCGAGTCTCTGGCCTTTTGACGGTCAGGGAGTGCAGACCGGCAGCAAGATATCGGAAGGCGACACGACGCATCGCGCCAATGCGGTGCGCACAACATTTGGCCCGAATGGGTCTGGTGTGCGGATCGGCGTTATCTCGGATGGCGTGCTGAATCTGGCGGCAAGTCAGGCCGCTGGCGATACACCGGCAGATGTGACAGTGCTACCGGGTTACACGGGATCCGGGGATGAGGGGACCGCCATGCTCGAGATCGTCCACGATCTCGCGCCGGGCGCGAAACTGTACTTCGCCACTGCGAGTCGTGGCAGCGCCGGTACGGCCCAGGGGATCCGGGATTTGCGCGCCGCCGGCTGCGACATCATCGTTGACGACATCATCTTTGGGTCAGAATCTCCGTTTCAAGATGGCCAGGCACCGGGTGTGCTGTCAACGACGAACAGCGGAGTGATCTGGCAAGCCGTCAATGACGTGACCGCCGCCGGGGCGCTCTACTTTTCCTCGGCGGGTAACGAAGGCAACAAGAACGACAACACGTCCGGTACCTGGCAAGGCGATTTTGTCGATGGCGGCACGATGGCGCTTTTACCGGGCGGCACAGTGCATGATTTTGGAGGCGGAACGCAATTCAACACGATTACGCTGACAGGCAGCAGGGCAACACTTTTTTGGGCAGACCCGGCGGGTGGTTCGAATAACGACTACGATCTATTCTTGCTGGACAGCCTCGGCGCCGCCATCATCGCCTCCTCGACCAACGTCCAGAGCGGCACGCAGGACCCGTTTGAGTCCGTTATCGGTACAACAACCAACAATCGTCTGGTAGTTCTAAAGAAAACGGGTGCAGCTAATCGCTTCCTTTACCTTGAGAACTTCCGAGGGCGGCTGAACTTCAACACAGATGGCAACGTTCGTGGCCATGCCTGTGCCGCAAATGCCTATTCTGTGGCCGCGACGCCGACTGCGAGCGCTTTTGGCCCCTCCCCGAATCCGATCGGGCCCTTTCCGAATCCCTTCAACTCGTCGAACGTGGTTGAGTTGTTCAGCTCCGATGGGCCACGGCGGATTTTCTTTAGTGCAGATGGCACACCAATCACGCCGGGCAATTTTTCAGCGACCGGGGGGACGCTTCGACAGAAGCCGGACATAACCGCTGCCGACGGTGTCATGGTCACAGGCGTCGGCGGATTCCCGTCGCGCTTCTTTGGCACCTCTGCAGCGGCTCCGCACGCGGCGGCAATCGCGGGTCTGCTGAAGTCAGCAAACCTGACATTGACCCCGGCCCAGATCCGCACGGCGCTCACCAGCACGGCCATCGACATCGAGGGCACAGGTGTGGATCGCGACTCTGGCGTCGGCATCGTCATGGCGTTTGAAGCCCTGCAGTCAGTGGGTGCGATCCCCGCGCCCAATCTTCAACCTGGAACGATGACGACCGCTGAGACGGGCGGCAACGGGAACAGCTTTATTGAACCTGGTGAAGGCGGAACGATCTCGGTGCAATTGCTCAACAACGGGCCGCTCGCGGCAAATGGTGTTTCGGCTACGCTCTCGACGGCGACGCCCGGTGTCACCGTGACGACGCCTAACTCAACATATCCGAATCTAGCCGCCCTTTCCGGCTCCGGTGTCAACAGTTCGCTGTTTGCCTTCATGCTGAGCCCAATGGCCAGTTGCCCATTGCGCATCGACTTTGTTCTGACAGTCGGCTTCGGCGGTGCGGGCAGTCCCCGGCTTGTTCCCTTTTCGGTGCAAGCTGGAGTGCCGCCGGTGACGATAACCTCGACGATCGACGCACTCGCACCCCTCTCTGGCCCGGGCTTCACGGCAACAACCGGTCTACAGAATTTGCGACTCAACCGCAATAATCTGTACACCAGTTGCGGTGTCGGGAAGGTGTGTCCCGGCACAACCAGCACAGGTACGCGCCGCTTCGACGCCTATACCTTCACCAACTGTTCGACGAACTCGACCTGCATCGGTGCTGAGTTCTTTGCGAACTGCAGCTCATCGCTTTTTGTCGCGGCCTATCAGGGCGCCTTCAACCCCAGCGATGTCTGCATGAACTATCTGGGGGACCCGGGCAGCAGTCCGTCGACCCTGCCCGTCAACTTCGGATTCACTGTGCCGGCAGGAGGGACCTTTACGGTGGTCGTCAGCGAGGTCAATGCCGGCGGCGGCGCCGGTTGCAGCTATGCACTCGATCTGTCCGGCCTTTGCTGTCAGGGTAATGTCGGCGGCTGTCCATCAATCGCTAGTATCTCACCGTCTGGAGGAGGCCCGGGTAGCAACGTGACGATCAGTGGGGCGAATCTGAACGGCGTCACCGGCGTCAGCTTTGCTGGTGGGGTCGGCGTCGCGTTCAGCATCATCAACAGTTCGCAGATCGTGGCGACGGTACCAAACGGTGCGGTAAGCGGACCGATTATCTTGAGTAAACCCGGCTGCTCCGACGTTTCGACGTCGGTTTTCGTCCTCGGAACCGGCGTGCCTAACAATCTCTTCGTTGACGACTCGTCTTTCGAGGGTGGATTGCGCGTCTCGGGGGGCGCTTCCGAGAGCTACGTCAACCGCCTGACCCCGTTCGGGTATCCAGCTACGCTGACGGGCGTCTCGATCTTCTTTAGCGATGGTGCTCCTCCAATTGGGACACCGATCACACTGCTGGTCGGCAACAATGCCGATGGTGATGCAACTATCGACAACATCAGCTTTCTTCCCCTGGCGAAGACGATCCAGAGTACCGGCCAGTTCGTCACCTACAATTTTCCGGCGACAACCATCAACGCGGGCGATTTTGTCGTTGGCTTTCGCACTGTCAGCACGGCGGGTCAGTTTCCGGCGGCGGTCGACAGGACGTTACCCGCGCGACGACGCTCGTATTCCTCGACGAATGGCACGACATTCAGCCTGATCGACAACCTTGGGGCGGCCTTTGCAGGTAACTTTGGCATCCGGGCGCGGATTGGGTCGGCGGCGTGTCCGACAGCGACCAATGTCAATCCAACCAGCGCGGGCGTCGGGGGACAGGTGACGATCAGTGGCACGAACTTCGAAGGCATCATCGCCGTCAAGTTCGCTGCCGACGTCACGGCTGCCTTCAACGTCGTCAGTGACACGATGATCACAGCAATCGTTCCGAACGCCACGGTGAGCGGCCCGATCGCGATCAGAAAGCCGAGTTGCGTTGACGTCACCGCCGCGAGTCTGACACTGATTCAATGTCCAACTGTCAGCGGAACCAACGTCACTTCGGGGGCCATCGCCAGTCAGGTGATCATCAACGGCGCGAATTTCACGGGCGTGACAGCGGTGAAGTTCGCCAACAACGTGAGCGCGACATTCACGGTCAATAGCGATACGCAGATCACAACGACAGTACCCAGCGGCGCGGTGACCGGCCCGATCACGATCAGTAAATCCGGTTGTCCAGATACGCCGACAGCGAGCTTTACCGTGATCCCGCTAGTGACTTCTGTTTCAGCGGCGAGTTTTGTCGGAGGGACCGTCGCTGATCAGTCAATTGTCGCGGCGTTCGGGATCAACCTCGCGACGTCGACGGTGCTCGCCTCGACAAATCCACTTTCAACCAACCTGGCCGGGACGACGATTAACGTGCGTGACGCAGCCAATACCGACCGTCTCGCGGGACTTTTTTTCGTCTCACTTAACCAGGCCAACTATCAGATCCCGCCAGGCACAATCGACGGCCTGGCGATCATCACGGTGCGCAGCGGCAACGGCGCGATCTCGATCGGGACACTCCAAATCGCGCGGACGGCACCGGGTATTTTCAGCTTCAACTCCAATGGGCAAGGCGTTGCCGCAGCTCAGGTCTTTCGCCTCAAGGCCGACGGGGCCGGAACTTTTGAGGAACTGGCACGGCTTGACCTTAATTCAAACAGCTTCGTCCCACTTCCGATCGACCTGGGCCCGCCCACTGATCAGCTCTTTCTTGTGCTCTACGGAACAGGTATTCGACTGCGCACGGCTGTGACGGCTGTCAGCGCGCAGATTGGCGGGCTGGCCACTGCGGCGGAGTACGCGGGACCGGCGCCCGGATTCATTGCGCTCGATCAAGCGAATCTTCGGATTTCGCGAACCCTTGCCGGGCGCGGAGTGGTCAATGTCGTGCTGACGGCTGACGGGAAGACGGCCAATACAGTGACGATCGCGATCAAGTGAGACCGGAACGAGACACTCTACTAGTCAAATGATTTCCTTCATCTCCTTCACTGCCGATTCGAGCCCTGCGGTGATCTCGCTCCGGGTGCCGCTCAGCACGAGCGGTGGGCCAATCCGTATTTCGCAGAAGAACGGCACTGGTAGGAACTCGCCTTTGGGGAGACTCCGGCCCATGTTAACCAGGTAGACGGGCACCACCCGTAAACCGTCCACTCTCTCCAGCAGGTGAGCCACACCCGCGCGGAACTGCCCCAACTCTTCGCCCGACCCTCGCGCGCCTTCAGGGAAAACGATGAGCGACTGGCCGGACTCGATTGCTTGCTGCATTCGCCTCAAGGGGTTGTTCTCGGGTGTGATGTTCTTGCGGGCGATCGGCAGAATGTTGAACAGCGTTTTGGACAGCAATGAAATGAAGAGGTTTCGTTCGAAGTAGTCGGCGGCGGCGACCGGTCTGACGTGACGCAGACGGGCTACCGAGAACAGGCTGAGGAGTGACACGGTGTCCAGGTGGCTCGAGTGGTTCGCAACCAGAATGAAGGGATTACTCTGAGGCAGATGCTCTCGTCCGCGGACGCGAAGCCCGATGAAAAGCGCCAGAAACGGCCTGACGACGTGCAGGAAGAAGATCATCTGAGCGAGGTCGCGAGCTGTCAGGCCGCGCCTCGTCCTGGAATCCGACTCTGCGATTTCGGCTGATGCGTCAGACAACGGTCTCCCTGGAAACACCAACCCGTGGTCTCCGGATGCGAACCGGATGAAAGCGCTCAAGCTCCGTTAGGAGCGGCCTGTGTTCGTAGTCCCGCCTTCAGGCGGAAGCGTTCGC
>JANNRD010000268.1:0-2040 GCA_031401095.1 Acidobacteriota bacterium | reverse complement strand
TTGCATTGGTATGAAACCGTGTTCGACGCCAGAGTCCAATACCAGAACCCAGGTGTGGCTTTCCTGACCTATGACGACGAACACCACCGATTTGCCTTTGCCAACATGTCCCTGTTCCAGCCGGACGGTACCGAAACGGAGCGTCATGGCGTGATTGGTGTCGACCATGTCGCGTACACCTACGCGTCCTTGAACGATTTGTTCGAGAACTATGCGGAGCTCAAGGAAAAGGGAATCAGTCCATACTGGTGTGTCCATCACGGTATCACGGTCTCGATGTACTACGCCGATCCCGATGGCAATCAGATGGAGTTTCAGGTCGACAGCTTTGGTTCGAGTGAAGAAGCGACCTCATTCATGAACACGCTCTTTAGCGCTAATCCCGTTGGCGTCGAGTACGACCCGGAAGACTGGCTTGCCAAGCTGCGTGCAGGCGCACCTGTCTCGGACTTTCTGGTGCGCCAGGTTCACGAACCGGTGTCCCCACTCAGGGGGTCGATTACAGGTTAGTCTCGATGGGGCCAGTCGCCAGGCGCTCTGCTGATCTGACTTGAAGTGAGTTGCCTTATGAAAAAGCGTCGCGTGTTGGTGACAGCAGTCGTCATCTTGATTGGCTCCATGGCTCTCTGGCAGATTAGCCGTTCGAGAACGTTTCAGTTCTTTGGCGAGATCGTGCCGAGAGTCAATACCGCACAAAAGGTCGTTGCCCTGACCTTCGACGATGGCCCGACACCGGAGGCGACGGTCAAGGTTCTCGCCGTTCTCGACGAGGAGCACGTCCGCGCAACATTTTTTGTGATCGGGGCTGAACTGGCGAAGAACATGGTTGAGGGGAAGAGGATCGTGGCCGCGGGCCATGAGTTGGGTAACCATACGTATTCCCACGACCGGATGGTCCTCGTCACGCCCTCATTCGTTCGGCAAGAGATTGAGAGTACGGATAAGCTAATCAGGGATGCCGGTTATCAAGGGGACATACATTTTCGCCCGCCTTTCGGGAAGAAGCTCTTCGCACTTCCCTACTATTTGTCGAGAACGGGAAGAAAGAGCATTACCTGGGATGTCGAACCGGATTCGTACCCGGAGATCGCGGCGGACGCAGCTCGGATTACAGAATATGTGCTGTCGAGGACACGACCGGGCTCAATTATCATCATGCATGTTATGTACTCAAGCCGGACCGAGTCATTGAAGGCAGTGAAGGGGATCGTCGAAGGGTTGAAGGCGCAAGGATACAGCTTCAAGACTGTCTCAGAGCTTTTGGCGATCGAATCGTCAAGCAAGGGCTTGCCGAATTCTCGGCAAGCGCGCCGGCGGCTAAACGCAACGTTAGCCGGATGAGAAAAACGAGAATCGTTCGTCGATCCAGCCGGTCCTCAGGGACTGCGGCGGTGACTTTGAGGTAACCACTTGGAAAGAGCATCTATGATCAGGCGGTTGTGGCGGCTACTGACACTGGCCGCGCTACTCGGCGCTACCGTATTCGGACAGGCTGCCCCGCAGTCTGTCGACGCCATCTTCAAAGATCTCAACACCGACCACTCTCCCGGATGTGCCGTTGGCGCGACGCGCGGCGGTGCGCCGCTCGTTGCCAAGGCCTACGGCATGGCCGATCTCGAACACGGCGTCCCGCTGACACCGCAGTCCGTGTTCTACATGGCGTCGGTTTCGAAGCAGTTCACGGCTCTGTCCATTCTGCTCCTCGAGCGTGACGGGAAGCTTCACCTAGAGGACCGCGTCCGGACCCACATACCGGAACTGCCCGACTATGCTGCCGCCATCACGGTCCGGCATCTGTGGACGATCTCTCCCCGGACTTGAAGCAGCGCCTGCGGCACTACCAGGCACTCGGCAAGGCTCGCAACACCGTACGCAGTTACCGGTCGCAATGGGCCCGATTTGAAAGCTGGTGCCGCGCGCACAGGCTGCCTGCGGGTCTGCCGCTGTCGCCCGTTGTCGTCGCTGCCTGGCTTTCGGAACGCGCCGATCAGGGTGCTAGTCTCTCAACCGTCAATGTTGGCCTTGCCACCATCCGGGCCG
>JANNRD010000267.1:0-3942 GCA_031401095.1 Acidobacteriota bacterium | reverse complement strand
ACCAACTTCGGGACGGCGCACCGTATGCGGGTCCAGATACTGGGGTTCTTCATAATCTTTCTAAGCGTGGGATGGGAACTGAGGCGAACGGCAAGTGAGAAGCGCCGGAACGCGAACCGGTTCCAGCCGGTCTTCGCGCCGAATCACTGGCGAGAGACATGAACCACAGAGACACGGAGACACAGAGAAAACACAGAGAAGAATAAGAGGGGTTGTAGGCCTCTCCCTTTCATATTTCTTATCTGCGTTTTCTCTGTGTCTCCGTGTCTCTGTGGTTCACGTCTCTGTGGTTCATGTCTCTCGCCAGTGGTTCACGGTAACACCTTACTAGTCTGACAGTCTCTTTATGTGTGGAATTGCCGGGATCATCGCTGAGCGAGCCGGAGAGGCAGCCAACGCGCGCATCGAGGGCATGATCCGTGCCCTCAAGCATCGCGGGCCGGATGACTATGGTCTCTGGTCAGATGACTTGTGCGCTCTTGGGCATCGTCGCCTCGCGATCATCGATCTCTCTGAAGCAGGCAGACAGCCTCTCTCGAACGCCGGCGGCACGATCTGGATCACCTTCAACGGGGAGATCTACAATTTTCAGGAGCTGCGCCGCGAGCTCGAGAGCCTTGGTTACCGCTTCCGGACCGGCACGGATACTGAAGCGATTGTTTACGCCTACGAGCAATGGGGTGTTGAGTGCGTTCTGCGGCTGCGTGGGATGTTCGCTTTTGGGATATGGGACAACCGACGGCGAAGGCTCTTCCTTGCACGCGACCGCGTAGGCAAGAAGCCACTCTTCTATACGCGTGCCGGCGGAGCGTTTCTCTTTGCTTCGGAACTGCAGGGATTGCTTGCAGAGCCGGAGGTGTCCAGGGAGCCGGATCGGGCCGCAATCGATGAGTATCTCTCGTGGGGTTATATCCCCGCGCCACGCACAGGCTTTCGCGGGATTCAGAAACTCGCACCAGCGCATTGGCTGACCCTCGAACTAACCGCGGATGGCTGGATCGAGAAGATCGAGCGTTACTGGTCGCTCGATTACGAGCCGAAGCTCAAGCTCAGCGAGGCGGAGGCCATCGACGGGCTGAGGGAGAAGCTGATCGAAGCAGTGCGACTGCGAATGATCAGCGATGTGCCGCTTGGCGCGTTCTTATCGGGAGGGATCGATTCGAGCATCGTCGTTGGATTGATGGCTCAGTTATCGGATCGCCCGGTCAAGACCTTTTCGATTGGATTCAAGGACGCGCAGTGGGATGAGACAGCTCACGCGAAACGGATCGCCGAGAAATGGGGCACCGAACATCACCAGTTCGATGTCGAACCCCACGCACTCGAAGTGCTGCCAAAACTCGTCAGGCATTACGGAGAGCCTTTCGCGGATTCATCTGCGGTGCCGACCTACTATCTCTCTCAGATGACGCGAAGCCGAGTAACGGTGGCGCTCAACGGCGATGGCGGTGATGAGAGCTTCGCCGGGTACGAGCGATATCTCGGCAATCGGCTGGCGGAGCGGTTGCGAATGTTGCCCGGAAGCAGTCTGGTCGCGCGGCGGATTGCGCGGATGCTCCCGACTTCAGTGAACCCAAAGAGCCGGTGGCGCCGGGCGTATCGTTTCCTTTCGGTAGCAACACAAGACATGCCCGAGCGCTATGGGAACTGGATCGGCTACTTCAATAGCAGGGCAAAGAGAGCGCTCTACTCCGGTGAGTTTCGACAGAGCCTCAACGGATCACACCCTGAGGACTGGATGGCCGAGCTTTTCGAGGAGGCAAAGTGGGCCGACGCCGTTGATGTTGCGATGGCGGTAGATGTTGCGTCATATCTTCCGTACGACCTTCTTGTCAAAGTAGACATTGCTTCGATGGCGAACGGTCTCGAGGCGCGATCGCCATTTCTCGATCACGAGGTCATGGAGTTTGCAGCGCGGCTTCCAGCGAATCTCAAGCTGCGTGGGAGATCGTCAAAGTATCTCTTGAGAAGAGCATTTGTGGAGTTGCTTCCGATCGAGAACGTAGATCGGCGGAAGATGGGATTCGGGGTGCCGGTGGGAGAGTGGTTTCGCGGGGAGTTGAAGGAGTTGTTGAGGGACTCGTTGTTGTCGGTTGAGGCTGGTCAGCGAGGTTATTTTGATCCGAAGGTGGTTGCAGGCATGGTGAAGGAGCATCTCGAAGGTGGCGCTGATCACTCGGCGCAGTTGTGGAGTCTCATGATGCTGGAATTGTGGCATCGGGAGTTTGTTTAAAGACGGACGCATTCTTGAGGCAGTTCGCGCGGAGGGCACGGTGTCGTAGCAGGCACGACTCCCACCTTCCGTCCAGCTGGCCTCTGGCAGAGTTCATCGAGTTGTTTGATCGAAAACGGCGGGCATATATAATGATTTGCGGGAGGATGTGATGAGTGGTCAATTGATCCAATCGGACCCTGCAATCATGATGGGTAAGCCGGTCGTCGCAGGCACACGTATCACCGTGGAACTAGTCCTGGAGAAACTGGCGGCTGGGGAGACGATCGAGCAGATACTCGAGGCGCACCCGCGCGTGACCAGGCAGGGCATCTTGGGGGCTCTCGAATTTGCCGCCCGCGCTCTTCCTTCAGTGTAATCTCACCCGGAATGGTCCGCATTCGGCGCGATCTCTGAGCCAAGAGGGGCCATGTGTTGCTCGTCTTTGTTCTTTAAGTCAACAACAATGATCCGCGTCGTCCGCATCATTGATCGCCTCAATATCGGAGGCCCCGCCAAGCACGTCACCTGGCTCTCGGCTGGGCTTGATCCTGCGAGGTTCGAGACTACCCTCATCACGGGAACCGTTCCCGAAGGTGAAGGTGACATGAGCTACTTCGCTCACGAGGCTGGCATCCACCCGATCGTCATCAACGAGATGAGCCGGGAGATCGGCCCACGCGACCTGATTGTCGTCGCCAGGATTCTGCGCGAGCTCTGGCGGATCAAACCGCACATCATTCACACGCACAAAGCCAAGGCCGGGGCCGTTGGGCGCGTGGCCGCGTTTTTCTACAAGTGGCTTCATCCTGGCAGGTGCTACGTTGTCCATACATATCACGGTCATATCTTTCACAGCTACTACAGCGCCGCCAAGACCAGGCTGTTTGTCTTGATCGAGCGGATGCTGGCGAGGTTTGCGACCGACCGGATCATCACGATCAGTGAGCAACAGCGCCGCGAGATAGGTGAGGAGTTTGGAGTCGGAAGCGCTGATCAACACCGGGTCATTCCGCTCGGGATCGATTTTGCAGAATCGCCGAGGGCGGACGGGAATTTGCGAAGGGAGTTCGGCCTCGCAGAGGATGCGGTGCTGATCGGCATTGTTGGGCGGCTCTGCGAGGTGAAGAATCACGAGCTGTTTCTTGAAGCCGCGGCATTGTTCTTAAAAGACATCTCGACATCCAGACCATACTTCGTCATTATTGGCGATGGTCATCTGCGCGACGGTCTCGAGCAGAGGACTCGTGAACTTGGCATATCGGAGCAGGTGATCTTCACCGGATTCAGGCGGGATGCGAATGCGCTCTACGATGAACTGGATCTGGTGGCGTTGACTTCGCTCAATGAAGGAACGCCATTGACCGTCATTGAAGGTATGAGCCGGGGCCGGTCGGTCGTTGCTACCGAGGTTGGGGGTGTGGTCGACATTCTTGGCGGGAGAGAGAAGCAGGAAGGGGCTTTGACTATTTGGGAGCACGGAGTGACGGTTCCGAGTCGGGATGCCATCGCGTTTGCGCAAGGGCTGAAGTACCTCATTGAACGACCTGAACTGCGGCGGGAAATGGGTGCTCGAGGTCAGGCTTTTGTCCACGGGCGGCTGTCGAAAGAGCGGCTTGTGAGGGAGATCGAGGGGCTATACGTGGAGTTGGTGGAGGAAGATTCCGCCTAAAGGCGGGACTACGAACCCGGAACCTACGAACCCGGAACCTACGAACCCGGAACCTACG
>JANNRD010000266.1:0-17977 GCA_031401095.1 Acidobacteriota bacterium | reverse complement strand
ACTCTGAACCGTCTTTTTCCCAACCATCTCCCTCCCAGTTTTCGCCCGCGCTAAGTCTTGAGCGCACCATCGAGCGTGTGCATGGGCGGCCTTTTTTTCGGGGAAGTGGGGATGGGCACTACAGGATTTGAACCTGTGACTTCTGCCGTGTGAAGACAGCACTCTACCACTGAGTTAAGTGCCCCCAAATGATCCTTCGTATGAAAGCCCGCAGATCTTAGCAAACGCCTTGGCGAGGCGTCAATAAGAGCCAACTGGACCCTCTGAGGAGGGCTTCTGGCCGCGGGACTGCTGGACAATCTTGACGCCAGCGCTGGCTCCGATCCGCGTCGCGCCAGCAGCGATCATCTCCTTTGCTGAGGCGAGGTCTTTCACTCCACCGGCTGCTTTGATACCCATTCCCGAACCGACAGTCTGACGCATGAGCGCGATATCAGCTACCGTTGCGCCACCCTTGCTGAATCCAGTGGAAGTCTTGACGAAATCGGCGCCGGCTTCCTTTGCCAGCAAACACGCTCTCACCTTCTCGTCGTCGGTCAGCAGAGCAGTCTCGAGGATGACCTTGACGATGGCACAGGCCTCGTGGGCCGCTTCAACGACCTGCCGGATGTCACGCCCGACAACATCATCCGAGCCCGATTTGAGCGCGCCGATATTGATCACCATATCGATCTCGGTGGCTCCGTCAAAGATCGCCCTTCGCGCCTCGTAGGCTTTCACATCCCCGAGCGTCGCCCCCAGAGGAAACCCGACGACGGTACAGACTTTGACTGGCGAGCCGTAAAGGGCGAATGCGCTCTCCTTGACCCAGGTCGGATTGATGCAGACGGAAGCAAAGCTGTATGCCCGAGCTTCGGAACAGAGAGTCCCGATCTCCGTCCGAGTCGCTTCAGGTTTGAGAAGAGTGTGATCGATATAGCGAGAGACTTCACCAGTCCCAGCCGCGGCATTTCCAAGCGCGAGGCCGATGCGCGAGGCCCCCGCCTGCAGTGCGCACGCAATGTGATGCGGGCTGCAATGCGGCCCGTCATCGGTCTCGATCCCACCCTCCGACCGGAGCCGTGCGACGATGAGGTCCGTAATCTGCTCGACAAGAGCGTCAAGGTCCTGGTTCATTGTTTAACTGGCTACTGGTCCCTGCCTGACCCGGCACTCGTGGCAAATGCCAAAGACTCTCAGGCTGTGCCGAGTCGGTTGATTTCGGGGCATTCTAACACCGCGCGCACTGCGTCGCAATTCAGGCAGAAAGCAGGGAGAAGACTTACGCGAGGCCGCGAAGGTCTGATGGGAAGGCGGGATTGGCAGCCTCATTCCTCTTCGCGTTCCTGGCGTGTGCTTCGCGGCTTCGCGTGAGTCTTCTTCTTCACTCGCAGATGGCCGAACTCAACTGCCCCCGGCGACGAGCCCGAGAACACGACCGGTCCATGCCCCGCCCGCGCCGCATGATCTAACGCGATCCTCCTGACCGCTTCTTCAGCGTCTCGATTCCCAAGAACCGCCACCGTTCCGCCGCTCCCTCCCCCCGTGATCTTCGCTCCAAAAAGACCCCCGCTGAGTCCAACCTCTTTGACCGCTGCCACCAGTTCGTCCGTTCCCGCGGAACCAAGACCACATCTCGAGTAGCTCGCGTGCGACTCAGACATCAACTCGCCAAGCCCCTCCGCATCACCCAGTCCATTCCATTCCTGGAGAGTCTTGACAAACGTCATGACCCGCCGGTTCTCGTCGATTGGGTGTCGCGTTGCCTCAAGAACGGGATAAACGAGATCCGGTCTGACACTCGTTACCGTGTCAGTGATCCCTTCGTATCGGGCGAGGAACTCCGCGCCGCTGATCTGCAAGGGTAGTCGCCTGGCAAACGACCGCTCAAACTCGTCAGGAGTCAGATTCGCCAAATAGCCAGCCCACCGCGGGTCGTCGATCTCCAGCAAACCCTCAGTGGCCGTCTTCCTCCACAAGAGACCCGCAATGTCGGCGATCATGCGGTAACCCATGAACGCCGCAGTCCTCACCGTGCGATAGGCGGCTCCTCTAACTGAATGGCGAATGCCTGAATCAATGCCCCAGATGCCGAGTTCGGCGGGCACACGGATCGTCCCGCTGATCTTACCCGGCTGGCACAGGAGAGCAAGCAACCGATCCTTCTCACCGCAGGCGACGGTCATCTGATCCATCACGCCACACGGCGCCCCAGCGACAAGATTCTCGACTTTCTGACAAAGGAAAGCCGTTTCAGCGCCGCTGAGATCGACCTCATGTGCAGCGGCGACGGCGCGCATGACGGCGACTTCGAGCGCAGCAGACGAGCTAACACCCGCGCCTTCCGGGACTGTCGAGCTGATCAGGATGCGCGCGCCGCTGTTGAGCCTCAGCCCCTGCTCGCGCATGAGCACCACGAAGGCGCCGACAACGTAGGCCGCCCAGCGCTGTTGCGGATCCCCTTCAAATCGAAGGCAGGCTGTCGCGTAGTCGAGGGGCGCTCCTCCGATGAAGAGATCCGCTATCTGAATCTCAAATATGCGCTCTGGTGTTTGGTTATCAGAGGGAAGACTGATCATGCGGATCGTCTTTTCCGAGTCAGTCTGAATCGCGACATGTGTCCCGGAAGCGATCGGAAGCTCGAGGACGAGCGAGCCAGAGTAATCGGCGATTCCACCAATGAGGTCCAATCGACCCGGCGCGCGCGTGACGATGATCGCCCTTTCATCAATGAAGAAGGTGCGATGGTCTTCGATCAGTCTAATGAACGCTGCCGTATCGGCCAGATCTTGAGTTGAGCCGTAGGTCATGACAGACATCGGAAGGGCTCGGGGACGAGCGCGAGGCTCTACAAAAGGTCTCTTCGCCTCAAAGCACCGTGCAGGAGTGGTTCAATCTGTGCCCTGATATGCTCGTTCGCATAGCCAACCCAGGCGACCTCAGTTTCGACATCGAGCTTCGCTCGCAGTGGCTCTCCCGTCACTCCGACGACCGCCACACCAGCCTCGCGGGCAATCAACTCCGTACACAAATCGTATGGATGGCAACAGATGCCGAGGGCCAGACCTCGAGCGCCCATCGCACGATCCATGAGCGGTCGCAGATCGGCGATGAACCGATCGTGGCCGCTCATGAGTTCGTAGAGCTGACCCCCGGTCGAAGCATACTGATCCTCGAAGCACTGAGCCTTTCCGGCTTGCACCGGTCCGAGAGCTCCACGGACGATTTCGTCATCGATCGCGGCCAGTTCTTCTCGCGCACCGGGAAAGAAGCGGACGATGCCAGCATAACCGTGTGCGATCGTCGCTGTCCGCGACGGTTTGAGGTGTATCTCGGTCCGTACTCCACTCAAGCGATCATAGCGCTCTGCTTGAACGCCACTCCCCCGCACGGCCCAGGCGACGTCGGAGAGATGCTGCTTGACGAGTGGTATTTCGGTCTGAATCGCAAGCTCGATATCGGAAAGATTAGTCGCCTCGCCCCGATTGGGCGCGACTCCGGTAAGGATCCACCCGCTGCGCTTTTGGTACATGAGGCCCCGCGTACCGTCGATCGGATCGACGATCACTCGAAAGCGCGCACTCTCTTCGCTGGTGCCTCTCGGCAGCATGATTCTTCCTCGAGGCAGGCCTTCAGCTATCAAGACCACAGGAAAGAGCGATGCAATCTCCGTCTCAACAAAGTCGATGAGCAACTCCTCGCTGACACGGTCGACTGCGTAAATAGTGTCGCCTTCCTCTTCGCGAGCCACAGCCGAGAGAGCTTCAATCTCTGACTGCTCGCAGGCCTCGATCACAGCGTGACGGATTATCTCGTGCAACCGCCGCAACGCTTCGAGCAGAAACTTCGCGTCTTCATTGGTGATCGAGAGAGCCATTGGCCTTGTAGTGAACCGCAGCCTGCGCCCGCAGTTCCGCTGCCTTCTCCTCAGGTGAGGTGTCGCTCAGAAAGTTGCCGCCGCCAATCTCAGGGCCGGCGAGATATTTCAGAAGATTCGGTTTTCTCAATGGAGGATGAAACTCGATGTGAAAGTGAAAACCACGATGATCACCGCCGTCCGTGGGTGCTTGATGCAAAGGCATGACATACGGAAAGGGTGAATGCCAGAGATTGTCGAACCGGATCAAAGTCTCACGCAGGACCCTGCCAAAGTCGCCAACCTCGGCATCATTGAGCGCGGAAATACTGGCCACCGTCCGCTTCGGCGCAACATAAACTTCATAGGCGTATCGAGCGAAGTATGGGACAAAAGCGATTGCCGTCTCATTCTCACAGATAATGCGTCGCCCGTCGCTTTGCTCGGTCGCAAGAATGTCCTGGAAGAGCGGCCGGTCGTGTTCTGCGAGATAGCGGCGACTGACCGCAGCCTCGGTTTCGATCGTCTTAAAGACAAAGTTGGTCGCGTAGATTTGACAATGCGGGTGCGGATTGGAAACACCGACTACCTCGCCCTTGTTCTCAAAGATAAGGACGTGGTCGATCTCTGTTCGTTGGCCAAGGTCGCTGTACTCGGCCTGCCATGCTTCAAGAAGATTTTCGACCTCGATCGGTTCGAGTTCAGCGAGGGAGAGGTCGTGTCTTGGCGTGTAACAGACGACCCGGGCGATGCCATGAGCGGGACGGTTGAGGTACATTCCCGGAGCGCGGGGAGGTTCGGGCGCTTCCAAGCCAACACACGGGTGGTCGTTGTCAAAGACGAAGACGCTCTCATAAGCCGGATTGACAGCGTCACTGACACGGGGGTTGCCGGGGCATAAATAGCAGTCCGCGACGTAGTGTGGTTGCCTTGTCAGCTGACGCACCACCGTCTCCCCACTCCAGGGGCGATTCTGTCGATGCGCAGCGATGATCACCCACTCTTCGCGGAGTGGGTGCCAGCGTTCCTCCCACGCAATCGCACTCTCTTTTCCCATCAGTTGCACCACGAAAGAGAAGAAGACTCAAGCGAGCCGCAAGAAAACGCGAAGGTCTGAAGGACAGACGAACTCGGCAGTCGTATCCAACTCTTCCCTCTTTCGCGTTCTTTTAGGCTACGGTCGGCTTTCGGTTTCGGCGTTCGCTGAAGAATTGATCCGCGAGGACACCGGAAAGGATGACAGCACCCATGACCGCAAAATTCAGCGAACTTGGTATCCCCAGCAAGTTGACGAGATTCTGCAATACCTGGAGCAATGCCGTTCCGATGAGAATCCCAATCACCGATCCCTCACCACCCCGAAGACTGCATCCGCCAAGCACCGCGGCGGCGATTCCATAGAGTTCATAGAAATTACCGTGCGATGCGGGTGAGACCGAATTCGTATAGAACGCAATGATGACCCCCGAAATGGCCGTCAATGCACCGGCGATGACGTACGCGAGGGTGACGATGCGACTTGTGTTGACCCCTGAATACCGCGCAGCTTCCTCATTGCGGCCAACAGCGAATAGATACCGGCCATAGATTGACCGGTGTAGAAAGACCCACATGACTGCGCTGATGATGATCAGCAGGACGAACGGCATCGGTATCCCGAGAAGGTTGCCGCTGACCAGTCTGCGCAAGCCCTCAAATCCTCCGACGCTTCCGAATCCCCTGGTCTCATCATTTGAAATGAACCGCGCAATTCCTCGATAGAAGAGCAGCCCACAGAGCGTCACGATAAACGGCTGCAATCCCATTCTCGTGATCAGCCATCCATGCGACCACGACAGGCCCATGGCAATTCCCAGGCAAGCAAGGACCGCAAGCACCGAAGGAAGATGCCACTCGGTGAGCATGATCGACAGCACGACGCCGAGCAACGCCATCATCGATCCGACCGAGAGCTCGATACCGCCAGTGATGATGACGAGACCCAGACCCAGACTAAAGATGCCAAACGCACCAATCAGTCGACCCATATTCTGCAGGTTCTCCGCTACCAGAAATCTCGGGTTGATGATTGCAACGATGACACACAGAACAATCAACAGAACAAAAATGCCAAGTTCTTTCTTCATTGTCTTCGCACCGGCGTTGTCGCCCTTGATCCTTCAACTGCCGCTTCCACCTGTTGCCTCTGAAACAGCCACACCGCCCGTTGCCAGGTGCATGACTGCTTCCTCGCTGAACCCTTCTCGATCGACGATTCCTGTGATCTGTCCTTCTCGCATGACTGCAATCCGATCACTAATCCCCAGCACTTCCTCCATATCGCTGCTGATCGCAATCATGGCGACACCCTGTCTGGCGAGCTGTCGCATGAGCGAATAAATCTCGGCTTTCGCACCAACATCGATTCCACGAGTCGGCTCGTCAAAGATCAGCACCTTAGGTCGAAGGGCCAGCCACTTCGAAAGGACAATCTTCTGCTGATTGCCCCCGCTCAATGTCGCTGCGCGCACCTCGGGAGACGGTGTCTTGATATTGTTTGTCCGACAAATCGTCGTTGCTGCCTCGAGCTCCATCGTCCCATTGACCAGGCCCGCCGTCGCGTACTTCTTCAAACCCGGGAGAGTGATATTCTCCCTGACGCTCGTCTCGAGGATGAGACCCGAGCGCCGTCGATCCTCCGGAACCAGATAGACTCCACTTGCGATCGCCTCGCGCGGTGAACGGATACTCAAAGCCTGGCCACCGAGGGTGATCTCGGCGCCAAATGCCGGATCGACGCCAAAGATGGCGCGTGCCACCTCAGAACGTCCCGCGCCAACAAGCCCGGCGAGCCCGAGAATCTCACCTTGCCCGACCGAGAATGAAACACGGTGTTGCGGATACTTTGTGGTCCGCAAGCCGCGCACATCGAACCAGCTCGCGTTACGACCCTTGGCTTCTTCGGCGCGGTCCTCCGGCGAAATGTAGAAGTCCTTCAACTCGCGGCCGACCATCATTCGCACCATCCGATCGTGGGCTATCTCCTGACGCTCGAGCATTCCTGCGTTCTTTCCATCGCGCAGTGCAACAACGCGATCCGCGATCTCCTCGACCTCGTCGAGTCGGTGCGAAATGTAGATGACGCTGACTCCCTGCATTTTCAGATCCTTGATGATCTCGAGGAGTCTTCGCGTCTCGCTCAGCGTCAGGCTTGACGTCGGCTCATCCATAATTAGGATGCGCGCGCCAACCGAGATCGCGCGCACAATCTCGACCAATTGCTGCTGTGCCAACGACAGCTTACTCAAGAGAGTGCGGCTTGAGATATCTAGACCAAGCTTCTTCAGAAGGAGGTCCGCCTCGGGATAAATGCGGCCCCGGTCGATTATTCCCAGCCAGCCGAATCTTGTCGGTTCGCGGCGAAGAAAGATGTTCGCCGCAACATCAAGATTGTCGAGAACACTTAGTTCCTGATGGATAAACTCAATCCCAAGACGGCTCGCTTCACGCGGTGAGATGATTTCGACCTGCTCACCAGCGATCGAAACCATGCCTGCGTCGCGTTTCGTGACGCCACCCAGAATCTTCATGAGCGTCGATTTGCCGGCCCCGTTTTCGCCAATCAGCGCTAGTATCTCCGCCGGATGGACCTCAATGTCGACGCCATCAAGTGCGATCACACCAGGGAATCTCTTGCTCATCCCCTTCATCTGCAGGGCAGGAACCAAGGTCACAGATTGCTTCCTCTCTGGCGCATTGTCACAACCAACCCCGGAATCGGCTGTGCGGCTATTTCCTGCCGCGAAGCTGGTTGATCTTTGTGATAAACGCGTCGATGCCATCCTGCTTGATCGCCAGGGTCGGAACAAAGATCTGCTTCCCCGGGGGGATCATCGAACGATCGCCGGCGAGCACCTTTGACATCAATTCGATCGAACGATAGCCGAACTCGAATGGCTGCTGCACAACAGTCGCGTAGATCGCTCCTTCCCTAACACCCTGGAGCGTCTCATCCTCCTCATCAAAGCTGATGATCTTGAGCTTACCTATCCTTCCCGAGTCGCGCGCAGCACTGAGAATTGCCGGCCCGTTGTAGGACCATAATCCGACCATGCCCGCAATCTCCGGGTATCTGACAAGCGTATCTGCGGCATTCGATTTGGCCCGCACCCTGTCAGCGTTGTCCGTCCGGACATCGATAATCTTGACGTTCGATCCCGCCAGCACCTCCTTCAGCCCCTCATACCGCTGCTTCGCATTACTGGCATCCATCATCCCAACAAAAACCATGATGCTCCCGCCCTCGGGCAGCGCCTCCTTCACCAACTGCCCTGCTTGCCGGCCCGCCGCGACGTTATCGGTGCCAACATAGCAGGCGCGATCGCTATCGACAGCATCACTATCCTGAGTCACAACCAGCGCTTGTTTTGCTGCTCGATTGAGCATCGCCAGTTGATTGGTTGGATCCACTGGACTGATCGCAATCCCCTCGATCCCCTTCGCAAGAAGATCATCGACCACTCGCTGTTGCTCAGCCGCCGTACCATCAGAGTTGATCTTGAACTCAACTTCAAGACCGGGGATTTCAGCCGCCGCCCTTTCGGTGCCCTTTTGTGCGATCGTCCAGAAATCGGACGCGTTGTTGGTGACAAACGCGACCTTGCGCCGCTTGTTTCCCTCACCGCCGCCCTTAGCATTGCAAGCAGCCCCCAGGACAACAGCTGCGATCAAAAAAGCGATCGGGATCCCGGATCGGGAAAGGCTCATACCTCGTCTCATGATTTGTCCTCAGAGTGGTGTCACGAGCGGCTCGACTCGACTCTCGCCGCCTTGCTGATGAATGGAAACCCACGGCAGATTTGAGAGTTTGCCGTAGCTGTCCGCGAATAGGGACGTATCCTAATCCGGTTCAAACCCCCTGACAAGAGTTCTAGACCTTCCGCCTCATCAGTGTTCTACTATTGTCCCTGATCCTGGCTTGCGTGAGCACTGCTTATGACTGATTCGAGAACAAGGCGCATCAAGGTAATCGATTCTCATACTGGCGGCGAACCGACACGAGTCGTCATCAGTGGCGGTCCGGATCTGGGTCGCGGCCCTCTCGCCGATCGACTCGATCGCTTCAAGAGCGAGTTCGATCACTTCCGCTCGGCTGTCGTCAATGAGCCGCGCGGCTCGGACGCAGTGGTCGGCGCTCTTCTCTGCGAGCCTGACGATCCATCATGCGCAGCCGCGATCATCTTCTTCAACAATGTCGGCTACATTGGCATGTGCGGGCACGGCACAATCGGTCTCGTCGTGACTCTTGCCCATCTCGGCCGGATTGCACCTGGCACTCATCGAATCGAAACGCCCGTCGGCATCGTTGAAGCTCATCTCGACCAGGATGGAGATGTGACGGTAGCGAATGTCGCCAGTCACAGGCTCGCAACCAATGTTGAAGTCGACGTTGCCGGTTACGGACCAGTGCGGGGTGACGTCGCGTGGGGTGGCAACTGGTTCTTTCTTATCGGGAATCACGGCCAGCGCATCGCCTATGACAATTTGGACGCATTGACTGACTTTACGTGGCGTGTTCGTGAAGCGCTGACGCGTGCCGGCATTACCGGGAGCGACGGGCAGGAGATAAATCATGTCGAGTTGTTTGCTCCATCCGATGTGGACGGCGTCGACAGCCGGAATTTTGTCTTGTGCCCAGGGAAGGCATATGACCGCTCGCCATGCGGGACAGGCACCAGCGCCAAGCTCGTCTGTCTCTACGCCGATGGCAAGCTCAAGGAAGGCGAGGTTTGGCGCCAGGAGAGCATCGTCGGGAGCGTCTTCGAAGGTAGTGTCTCTCGCAGGGGCGACAAGCTCATCCCTTCGATCAAGGGCTCGGCCTTCATCACTGCGGAAGCGGATTTGATCCTTGACGACCGCGATCCGTTCTGTTTCGGGATTCGTCGATGACCCCTCAGCTCTTTGATGTCGCGATCATCGGTGCAGGCATCGTCGGAGCGGCTTGCGCTGCCGAGTGCTCGCGTGAGGGTCTCAGTGTCGTTATTATCGAGAGCAGTGTTGTCGGAGGCGGCGCAACTGCTGCTGGCATGGGGCACATCGTTGTCATGGACGATTCCCAAGCCCAGTTCGCGCTGACCGAATACTCGCAGCGGCTTTGGCGAGAACTCTCGACCGATCTGCCGGCCTCGGCCGAATATGAGGCATGCGGCACCATCTGGGTCGCAGCGGACCAGGAGGAGATGGATGAGGTTCTTCGCAAGCGAGACTTCTATCAAGAGCGTGGCGTGGCAGCTGAAGTGCTCGACCCAACTGACCTCGCCGCAGCCGAGCCCAATCTTCGACCTGGTCTCGCTGGTGGTCTGCTTGTACCAGCCGATGCCGTGACATACCCGCCCGCCGTCGCACGGTTCCTTCTCGAACGCGCAAAAGACAACCGCGCCGTTCTTCGCGACGGACACGCAGCAATTGAACTAAGAGACGATGGCATTCAACTCGACAACGGTGAGATCATCCGAGCTGGGGTAACAATCAACGCCATGGGTAGCTGGTCTCCGATTTTGACTCCCGGCATCGATGTCCAGAAACGCAAGGGTCATCTGGTGATCACTGATCGCTATCCCGGCTTTGTGCGTCACCAGCTTGTTGAATTGGGCTATTTGAAGAGTGCGAATTCACTGACCGCGGATTCTGTTGCCTTCAATGTGCAACCACGACGCACTGGCCAGATGCTGATCGGTTCGTCGCGACAATATGGAAGCGAGAGTAGCGGGATAGACGAACCGATCCTGAGTCGTGTGCTCGCCCGGGCGGCTGAGTACATGCCCGGGCTCGCCCGCCTCTCTGCCATTCGAACCTGGACGGGCTTTCGGGCCGCAACGAGGGACAAACTTCCATTGGTTGGGCCCTGCCCTGGACGCGAAAGACTGCTTCTCGCGACAGGTCACGAAGGCCTCGGGATCACGACATCGCTCGGGTCGGCGCGCCTGATCGTGGATCAACTACTGAAACGCCCCTCGGAGATTCCGATCGAACCCTATCTTCCAGGAAGGCCCGAGAGGCTGGAGAGGCCGGAGAGGACTGCGAGTGAGGGGATTCCGCATGGCTGAAACCGTGACCCTCTTCGTTGATGGTCGGGCGGTCGATGTTCCTTCGGGGAGCATGGTTTCAACAGCGGTCGCCGCCTCCGGCTCGCACTGGTTTCGCCGCTCGATCACCGGTGAGCCTCGCGCTCCACTTTGTGGGATGGGCATCTGTTTCGAGTGCCGCGTGACCATCGATGGCGAGGCCCATCTGCGAAGTTGTCATGTCCCTTGCCGCGCCGGTATGGAAGTTGTCACCGATGAGGCAAACCAACAACCAAGAGACGCTCAAGCCAGCGCCCGTGCCTCTTCCGTGTCATCTCAGCGAAGTTGCGATGTACTGATCGTTGGGGGAGGCCCGGCCGGTCTCGCGGCAGGCTGGGCTGCAAGGCAGGACGGTGCCCGCGTGCTGGTCGTCGATGACAATCAGCGCGAAGGCGGACAGATCTGGCGCGGAGAGTCAAAGTCTCCCAGCTCACCAGAGGCCCGAGTTTGGTTTGACCGTATCTCCGAAGCCAAACTCGAGTTTCTCAATGGAGCGCGAGTCTTCGATGCGCCCGGTGCTCAAGCCAATGTTCGCTCCGGTGTTCGCAAAGCCCTTGCGGAGACTGCTGCTGGCGTTTACGAGATCGAATATCTCAGGCTCATTCTCGCCGCTGGTGCCCGCGAACGCTTTCTTCCTTTTCCCGGATGGTGCCTGCCAAATGTAGTTGGCGCAGGAGGGCTTCAGGCCCTCGTCAAGAATGGGCTCCCGATCGAGGGAAAGCGGGTCGTTGTCGCCGGAACCGGACCACTATTGCTCGCGGTCGCCAACTATCTCCGCAAGCGCGGCGCCGATGTCTCTATGATTGCCGAACAGGCATCCCGGGCAGGGCTCACCCGCTTTGCTCTCAGCTTGTTGACCTCACCAGAGAAGGCTGCTCAGGCTCTCACCCTCCGCCGAGGACTGAAAGGAATCCCTTTGGTTCCCAGCTGCTGGGTGACCGCAGCCGAGGGAGATGGGAAACTCGAGCGCGTCGTCCTTCGCGAGCGCACAAAGACAAGGACGATTGACTGTGATTATCTCGCTCTCGGGTTTCACCTGGTGCCCAATCTTGAAGTCGCGACACTACTCACGTGCGACCTGAAGGAGGATGGCGTCGTGGTCGACGAGTTCCAGCAAACTTCCATTCCTCACGTTTATGCCGCTGGCGAAGCAACAGGTATCGGAGGCCTTGACCTCTCACTGGTCGAAGGTCAGATTGCAGGGTACGCCGCGACAGGCCAGTTTGAGCAAGCGCAAGGACTCTTCCGTGAGCGGCTTAAGGCAAGGCGATTTGCCCGGCGTTTGAGCCGCACATTCAAGCTGCGTCATGAACTCAAGATGCTTCCGGAGAGTGAGACAATTGTCTGCCGCTGCGAGGATGTGAAATGGAACCAACTACTCGAGCACTCTTCATGGCGCTCCGCCAAGCTTCATACACGGTGCGGGATGGGACCCTGCCAGGGGCGCGTCTGCGGACCTGCACTCAGTTTTCTACTTGAGTGGAAGGTTGAATCGGTTCGTCCGCCAATCTTTCCGGTGAGGATCGAGAGTCTCGCAAAATCTGAACACTAACAGGCAACTAATACGGGCGACTAAAACAAGCGACTAAAGTGAGGTTGAATCCGATGACAATGCAATGGAAGGGCGTCATGCCCGCGATCACGACCTGCTTCAAAGAGGACCTCAGCATCGACCATGAGTTCTTTGCCGATCATTGCCGCTGGCTTGTCGAAAGTGGGTGCACCGGGATCGTCACCCCAGGCTCACTTGGCGAGGGCGCGACTTTGAGCTTCGATGAGAAGGTTGCGCTCTGGCGAACCAGCGTCGCCGCAGTCGGTGACAGTGTCCCGGTAGTCGCCGCCATCTCATCATTGAGTACGCCTGAGGGTGTCGCTCAGGCAAAGGCAGCTGCAGCAAATGGCTGCCGTGGTCTGATGGTCCTGCCTCCCTACGTTTACCGCGGCGATTGGCGAGAGATGAAGACCCACGTCTCGGCGATCATGTCGGCGACCAGTCTCTCTTGTATGCTCTACAACAACCCGATCGCCTACGGGACTGACTTTCTTCCTGAACAGATCGTCGAGCTCTCTGCGGCACACGAAAACTTTCAGTCGGTCAAGGAGTCAAGCGCCGATATCCGACGTGTGACTGCAATCCTCGCGCTGCTTGGGCAGAGACTTGATATTCTTGTCGGTGTTGACGACCTCATCGTCGAGGCGATTGGAGCGCACGCTACCGGCTGGGTCGCCGGTCTCGTCAACGCTCTCCCACGCGAGTCCGTGACGCTTTTCAATTCCGCCGTTGCGGGCGATATCGAGCGAGCCGACGCAATCTATCACTGGTTCCTGCCTCTGCTGCGAATGGACACAACTGTCGACTTTGTGCAGTTGATCAAGTTGGTTCAGCAGGAGGTCGGAATGGGGAACGCGAGGGTCCGGCCGCCGCGGTTGGAGTTGACCGGCGAACATCTGGATCAAACACTCGCCGTCATCCGGACTGCACTTGAGAATCGACCGTCGGTTCTTTGAGGAAGCCTCGCCGACCCCGTCTTGACTCGCAAGGAGACCGTATGGAGCTGATAGGCAGATCGATCATTGGTTATCACCGTGGCGCTGATCACGGCGCGACGCTGTTCGGCCTAAACCCCGCGACAGGCGCCAGGCTCGAGCCAGCGTACTCTCCCGCGAGTCTCGCTGAGGTCGACGAGGCGGCACAACTTGCCGGCCAGGCTTTCGCAAGCTATGGCCATCTTCCAGGACGCGACAAAGCTGTCTTTCTACGCGCGATTGCACGTCAGATCGAGTCCATCACCGATCAACTCGTCGCGAGAGGAACAGCGGAAACGGGGCTACCCGCAGCTCGAATTCAGGGTGAGACCGCGCGGACGTGTTTTCAGTTGCGTCTCTTCGCGGACCTGGTGGAAGAGGGTTCGTGGGTTGACGCTCGCATTGATTATGCAGATCCCGGGCGACAACCTTTGCCAAAAGCCGACCTTCGATCAATGCAGAGACCCATCGGACCGGTCGTTGTCTTCTGTGCGAGCAACTTCCCGATGGCCTTCTCGGTTGCTGGTGGTGATACGGCATCAGCTTTGGCTGCCGGCAACCCCGTCATCATCAAGGCTCACCACGCCCACCCAGGCACGGCCGAATTGGTCGGAAACGCGGTCTGCAGGGCAGCACGCGAGTGCGATCTACCTGAGGGCGTCTTCTCTCTTCTTTATGGCTCGGGTAGCGAAATCGGAATGGCTCTGACCCAGCATCCGCTCATCAAGGCGGGTGGTTTTACTGGCTCGCGTTCGGGTGGACAGGCATTGATGAGAGCTGCCGCGGCCAGGCCGGAGCCGATTCCATTCTACGCAGAGATGAGTAGCATCAATCCAGTCGTCATCTTGCCAGGTGCACTTGCAGAGAGGTCCGATCAGATCGCCGCTGGTCTTCATAGTTCGGTGACTCTTGGTGCGGGACAGTTCTGCACCAACCCTGGATTGGTATTGCTGCCAGAGGGAGAGGAGGCTGCGAAATTTGCCAAGCAGGTTGCTTTGCTGATGGCCGGCTCCGCGTCATTTACCATGCTGACGCCGGGTATTTGTGACGCATATCGCGCCGGTGTGTCCGCACACGAGAGAACCGCCAGCGTGACGACCCTGGTCAATCAGGAGTCATCAACCGATGGAGCAGCCTGTCAAGCGGGCACGGCTCTCTTTCAGACTGACGCGACTTCGTTTCTTGCGGACCCCAGTTTGAGCGACGAAGTATTCGGCCCGGCGACGTTGTTTGTGACACATTCCGATCGTCAGCAGTTGATCCAGATACTGCGCTCTCTCGAAGGTCATCTGACGGCTACAATCTTCGGCTCTGAAGATGAACTCCTGGCGAATCGCGACCTGGTGGAACTGCTCGAGACCCGTGTTGGAAGATTGGTCTTTAATGGCTTCCCGACTGGTGTCGAAGTCTGTCACGCAATGGTGCACGGCGGACCATATCCCGCCACCTCAGATGGTCGATCAACGTCGGTGGGAACGCGCGCCATCTTCAGATTCACCCGAGCGGTTTGCTTTCAGAATTTCCCCGATGCCTCTCTCCCAACAGAACTGCAAAACTCGAATCCTGACCGATTATCGCGAATGGTCGATGGGCAAATGACAAAGTAGGGAACCCATCCATTGAGGGCGGTACATTCGCTCTTTTTCAGAGAGAAGGCACCTTAAATTTCCGTTCTCTTGCAATCGGCTAACCGTTGTGCTAGCCGACGCGACCTCAAAAGTAGCACGCCCCAATTCTCGCAAGTATAAGATTTTAGGCTACTTCCAATTCTATGGCTGGATCCTGTCAGGAGAGTTTTCCACAGCGTGGAAAACTCTTGCAAAGGACCCTCGGTCTGTGCACTATGGTCGCCTTCATGTCAAATGGGGGTTAAGTTTTGTGGCTTATGATTGAATTCGAGGGTTGAGATTTGGATACGATAGTGGGGTGGTTATGAGTGACGTCAATGTCTGGGAGTCTGTCCTGACTGCGGTTGAGAAGAGAATAAACCACGAGAGTTTTACAACCTGGTTCAAACGAATCAACCTCATTGAAAGTGATGCCGAGAGTGTTCATCTTGGTGTTCCGGATAAAGTTTTTGGGGACTGGATTCTCAACAACTATCGGGAGGTCTTCGAAGAATCACTCGAAGAGGCTGGTCTCAGTGGGCGCGAGATCAGCTTCGAGATCGTCCCGGACAGGAGCGACTCTTCAGGTGACCGCGATCCACTTGCTCTCGATCTGAACGCTAACCCCGTGTTCGGTGGATCGCCTCTTCCGGGTAATCATGGTTCTCTCGAAAGAGGAGCACTCTCGACGTCCGGGTCTGGCGGTTTTGCTGTTCCTGACCCCCTCGATTTGATGCTCAACCAGCGATATACTTTCGACAGCTTTGTGGTTGGATCTTCAAATCAATTTGCACACGCGGCTGCCCTCGCAGTCGCCGAAACTCCATCGAAGACCTACAACCCTCTTTACATCTATGGCGGTGTTGGACTCGGAAAAACACACCTCATGTGCGCGATCGGCCATCGCGTAAAAGAAGAGAATCGCCACCTGCGTTTGTGCTACATCTCCGCTGAGAAGTTCATGAACGAGTTAATCAATGCTATCCGATACGACAAGACCAACGCCTTCCGCGACAAGTATCGATCAATCGATGTTCTTCTGGTCGATGACATCCAGTTTATTGCCGGGAAGGAACGCACACAGGAGGAGTTTTTTCACACCTTCAATGCGCTCTATGACTCGCAGAAGCAGATCGTCATCTCCTCGGACTGTCCTCCCCGTGAGATACCGACTCTCGAAGAACGCCTCCATTCGCGATTCGAGTGGGGATTGATCGCCGACATCCAACCTCCCGATCTCGAAACAAAGGTCGCGATTCTGCGAAAGAAAGCTGAAACTGAAAGACTGGACCTTCCAGATAATGTTGCACTCTTGATTGCGAGCAGGATCAAGTCGAATATTCGCGAACTCGAGGGCTCATTAGTTCGACTGACCGCCCTCGCGTCATTGCGCGGTGAACCAATCAGCCTCGCGCTCGCTCAGGAAGCAATCAAGAACATCGTCGAGGAGGAGGGCCGCTCAGTGACCATCGAGGTCATCCAAAAGATTGTCGCCGAATACTACAATCTCAGCGTTGCCGACTTGAAGTCCAAGTCCAACACTCGTAACATCGCCGTTCCGCGTCAGGTCGCGATGTACCTCTGCAAGAGCCTGACAAAGGCTAGCCTTCCAGAGATCGGTCGGGAGTTCGGGGGGAAGCACCATACCACCGTGCTGCACAGTGTCAGTAAAATTAGGGGTCTATATGATAATAAGGGTAATTTCCACAGGATTATCAACAGCCTAATTGATAGTTGTAAATGAAGTTAATGAGGTTTTGCACAACCTTCCCTCTGAATCGCTGTGGATCTGTGTGGATTTCCTCGCAGGGCTCCACGTTTTCAACAGTTTTCCCCTTTTTCTCACATTGCGTCCACAGGGTTTTCCACAGGTTCTAGCTATAGTTAAGCAAGTACTTTCAATGCCTTACCAGTTTTTTTCCACATATTCACAGGCCCTACTAGTACTACTAGATATATAGACAATTCTAGAGGTTAGTAAGAGTAGTAAAAGGCGTGGACCGCGGAAGGAGAAGTCGATGGAATTCGTGGTGGGGAAGAGCATCATTCTCAAGGAACTAGGTTTTGTTCAAGGTGTGGTCGATCGGAAGACGACCATCCCTGTCCTCTCTTACGTGCTGATCGAGGCTAAGGATGGAGAACTTAGTTTTCGTGGCACCGATCTGGACATTTCGGTGACGACGTCGTGTGAGGCTAGCGTCAAGGAGATGGGAGCGATCTGTATTCAGGCAAAGAAGCTCTTTGAGATCGTGCGCTCACTGCCGGATGCTGACATCACAATCAAATGTAATCTCCAGGATCAGGTTGCGATTACATGTGAGCGTTCAAAGTTTCGCATGCCCTGGCTCGGAAGGGAGAACTTTCCCGAGACTCAGGAGTTCAAGGGAGAATCCGTCGAGATACCGGCTGAACTGATGAGGACGTTTATCAACCGGACGGCCTTTGCGATCACGAATGAGGAGTCTCGGTACGCTTTGAATGGAGCGAAATTCGAACTCTCATCAGGAGAGATAAGGCTGGTGGCGACCGATGGTCATCGACTGGCTTTCATTTCTTCCAAGGGAGACTTCAAGACGACGAAGAAACTTGAAGTGCTTATCCCGAGAAAGACGCTGGCTGAGTTGCTGAAGTTATCTGCCGAGTCAAACGAAACAATCGAGTTTGGCTCTGATGAGAATCACATTTACTTCCGTGTTGGGAAACGACTCCTCTCGTCACGGCTTCTGAGTGGGCAGTTCCCGAACTACGAGTTGGTTCTACCAAAGGAAAATCAGAACCGCGTCACTGTCGATAGCAACCAGATTGCGAGTGCAATTCGACGGGTCTCGCTCATGGCTGACGAGAGGTCTCATCTCATCAAGTTCGACATCACGACGGGTCAGGTGAACATCACATCGCAGGCCGCT
>JANNRD010000265.1:0-5291 GCA_031401095.1 Acidobacteriota bacterium | reverse complement strand
GGCCAGAGAGTCGGATTGCGTTTTAGCGCCTCACCATAAAACTCAATCGCCTTTTGCAGGTCACCCGCCTGATGCGAATTCTGACCAGCTTCGAAAAACGCCGCTGCCTGCTTCAGCGGATCCTTTATCTCAACGTCGACGGTCTTTGTTTGCGGGGCGGGCGAGCGTGTCCCCTGCCCACCAGTCTGTGACAAGAAAGCAAACGTCAGAATCAGTAGCGCAAAAGGCATGTCGGTCGAATGATATCACCGGAACACACGAGAAAGAACCGTATCGATGGAAGGCCGTCACTTGCCGGGGCCGCTCCGAGTAGTAGAGAATCACGAGCCGTGCGCGGGAAAGACCGGATGAATGGGAGGACCAGCGAAATGTCAGATAGGCCCGAGTCAAGCGAACGACGCCGTCCGCTGGATGATGAGTTTGTGATGCCGAGCTTGTCACTCGAAGGTCGTGTAGCGCTTGTCACTGGTGGCGGCCGCGGGCTTGGACTGGGTATTGCTTTGGCTTTGGCGGAGGCGGGTGCGGATGTCGCGGTTGCCGCGCGCACTTCAGGAGATCTGGAGCGTGCCGCCGATCTTATCCGCCGCGCGGGTCGTCGGGTAATTGCGCTTCCGACCGATGTCAGTCGGGTGGACGAGGTTCGCGCCATGATTCATGCGACGGTCTCCGAACTCGGTCGCCTCGACATTCTCGTCAATTGTGCGGGAGTCAATTATCGGCGCCCAATGGAGGCCTTTACCGAGGACGATTGGGACCGTCTCATGGCGATCAATCTCAAGGGTGCTTTCTTTGCTGCGCAGGAGGCAGCTGGCGTCATGCGCAAGCAGGGATGGGGAAGGATCATCAACATCGGCTCAATCGCCTTTGAGATCGTCGTTCCAAATATCGCACTGTATGCGATCAGCAAGGGAGGGATGCGGAGCCTGACGCGCGCGCTCGCGGTCGAACTTGCGCCTGCCGGGATTACCGTCAATGCGATCGGACCTGGCCGATTCTGGACACAGATGACCGACGCGGTCTTTTCGAGTCCGGACCTCTACGACAGCGCGGTCAGTGTCATACCGCTTGGACGGCCCGGTGTTCCATCTGACCTCGCGGGTGCGACTCTGCTGCTCGCGTCTGACGCCGGCTCATACATCACCGGTCAAACGATCTATGTCGATGGTGGTTGGCTTGTCAATGGAGGCGTCAAGGCCTAGAGCGACGGCATTGGGATGGGGTTGCTCGTGTGTCCTAGACTACGGCGCTGGGATGTCGTCGTCTGGGAGAACTGTGGGCGCTGCCGCGGAAACTGCCGGCGCCGAACCCGTCAGACCAGAACGCTCCAACAGCGCGAGCAATCTTCGCCGCGCACTCCAGAAAGAGCTGGCCACCCTATAAGCCGTGGATTGCTCGATCATTCTGATCCAGCGTAGCCGCTCATCGGCGAGGTCGAGGGCCGACTCAATCTCCTGCCGCGACTGCTTGATGACATTGCCCTGCTCATTGGTCTGCTCGAGGAGTTGAGCGATGAGCACATCGAAGCGCTGGTCGCGTGCGGCGGTCGATGCTCGAGACACGTCCCGTTCCAGCCTCCAGTTTATCTCAGCTTTGGTTGAGCCCTCGATCGTGCGCCGGCCTTGTCGCAAACACTCCGTCAGCCATTGACCACCGTATTCATTGATCAGCTCCAGAATGATGCGGCCTGACGCGAGGCTCACCTGGCCATCGGTCGGACCAAGCTCCGGGATAAAGTCGAAGAGGTTGCGGATGATCTGGCCGTGCCCGCGGTAGAAGTGTGCAATCGCCTCGACACACCTTACCGCGAGGACATTCTGAGGTGTTTCCTGATCGCCTTCCGCGAAAGCCAAGGTCACATGCTTGGGCTCGTGGTAGTGCAGGCCCACGGCTTCGACCTGTCGGTAGAAGCGACCCACGCCCAACTGGTTGAGACGGTAACACCACTCGAGGTCCTCGTAGTAGCCCTCCATCGACGGGTCAAAGGGGTGGCTGCGAAGAGACTCCTTCTTCAGCATTGTCAGGCCACCATTGACCCATTTACACGGGCCGGAGTCGCCGATGGACGGATCGTCAAGCAGTTTCTTAAAGCCCAGCAATTCAATCGTGAGCACGCCGTTGCTGACCTGGTAATCGCCGCCGCAGAGGTGCACAAGACCGGTCGGCAGGATCACATTACCAGCCACCGCCGTGACGTCCGCGTGAGCTTCCAGGCAATGCAGCAAATGCTCGACCGTGCCCGGGAAGACTTCGATATCGTTATCGATGAACATGACGTATTCGGTCCGCACGTGGTCAAGAGCAAACGCACGGCCGCCACCGCACCCAAGGTTTTCAGATAGACAGATAAGCTGGATAGAGTCCTCGTGCTCGACGCGCTGGCGCAGTTGGCGCTGGACGTCGTCACCGGATCCATTCTCGATGAGCAGCAGGTTGAAGGGGATACTCGTGTGCTCAGTCAGGGCGCGAATGGCGTTTAGGGTCTGCTCGAGTCGACCATATGAGAGCATGACAACAGTAACCACTGGCTCACGATGCCGCTCGATGAAATCCGGCGGGAGCCGGGAGAGGCCCAACTTTGCGAGTTGCATCAGCCGCTCTTTGACTTCGTCAACGGTCATCGCTTGTCGTGCTCCTCGCCAGCGCGCGCAGTTGGAATCTACTTCTTGATAATGAAGACCTGCCCGTGCGAGATGTGCATGCTCTGAATCCTGGAGCTGCGCGCAGGCGGTGCACCAAGTTCCTCATTAGTGAGATCATCGAGACCACACTCGTCAACCAATTGCTTGATGAATCCGACCAGCCCGTACTGGTGCGTCGGCTGAGGGCGCTCATCGATCTGGCTGTGATCTGCAATCGCGCCCTTCGGCCATTCGGTCAGCAAGTCGAACTTCTTACCATCCGGCCAGGTGTCCCAGTAGCCCGTGCCCCAGTCCTCGATGACGTAGATGCCGCCGGGCTTAAGATGATTGAGGAAGAGATGCCAGAAGCTGAGGCGAGTAAAGGCGCCGATGTGCGAGGCGTCGTCGATGATCACATCGAAGCCGGCTGGCGCCACTTCGAGGCCAATCCGGTCAAGCACCCGCGGGTCCTGTTGCAGTCCCTGGTAAATTCGGATTCTCCCCGTCGGATCAGCGAGCGAGACGTCATTCGCATCCAGGCCGACGATCATGCCGCGCTCAAAGTAGTCGCGCCATAAAAGCAACGAACCGCCCCTGTCAACTCCAAGCTCAAGCAACGTGACACTCCTGTTCCGCAAGGGCCGAAAGAATGTCTCGTATCGCTGAAGATACAGCGCCGGCTTGCCAGAGTCATATCTACCGATGTCAAGCTCTTCGCTCGGCTCAGGATTGGCGAGGTCCGGGTCGACTCCCGGCGGGTTCGGCGTCTCCCTGTCCGCACCTCGGCGAGGCGAGGTGCGGAATCTGACGGTCACGGTATCGAGGGTATTATCTGAATTCAGCTCCAGGCCATTCGAGACGTTCTGCAGAAAGAACATCATTCCGTCGGCCACCCACTCGCCGGTCCTTGCGCTGCCCGTGGGTCCCGAGCGACTGAAGAGTTGACCATCGGGTGCGCCGACCCGAATCTCGACCTCCCTGACATGCTCCGCCTTCCACGAGAGCGTCGTCAGCCCGACCCGCCCATTTACAGTTAAGGGATTTGGCGAGGCGTCAATCGTCCCGATTGGCCTGCCCGAGAGTGCTCTACGCATTTCCTCATCTCCTGGCGCGCCTTTTCCACGTCAGCGGCGGGCCGTGTCGAGACGCTGCCAGAATCAACTCTTGATGACGACTTCAGCCTGGCAGTCAGAATCGCAAGCGAGAGGCGAAGAAGATCCCGTTCAGACCCGTTCAATAATGGTCGCGATTCCCTGACCGCCTCCAATACAGAGCGTCACGAGCGCGGTGGTCAGATCGCGTCGCTCAAGTTCATCGAGAGCGGTGGCGAGGAGGATTGCTCCCGTGGCTCCCAGGGGATGACCCAACGCGATTGCTCCGCCATTGACGTTGACGCGCGCCGGGTCGATACCCAGATTGCGCATGGTCTGCAGCGGGACGACAGCGAAGGCTTCGTTGATCTCCCAGAGGTCGATGTCTCCGGGTGTCATGCGCAGTTGCCCGAGAGCCTTCTTCGATGCCGGTGTCGGAGCCGTCAACATGATCATCGGCTCGGCCCCGGCGGTCGCCATCGCGCGAATAACAGCGCGCGGCTTGAGTCCGTGCGCCTTGACATATTCTTCGGACGCGATCAGCACACCTGCCGCGCCATCAACAATTCCGCTCGAATTGCCCGCGGTATGCACGTGTTGCAGTTCGCCGGCTTGCGGATACTTCCTGAGAACCATCTGATCGAACGTTTCGCCGTCCGGACCGACGCGGGTCGCCCCAAGCACCGTGAATGCCGGTTCAAGACTGGCGAGGGCTTCGGCGGTTGTGGTTGGCCGCGGATACTCGTCGACATCGAGGGCCACTTCGCCCGTCTCGGAACTGCGAACTGGAAAAATGCTTCGAGTCAGCCGTCCCTCGGCCAGGGCCTTGGCCGCGTTCTTCTGCGAGCGGAGCGCAAACTGATCGACTTCCTGCCGCGTGAAGCCTTCAAGAGTCGCGATCAGATCGGCACTGATGCCCTGCGGCACCTGAAAATGCAGCCGGCGCAGGTGGGGGTTCTTGCCATCAAGTCCGGCGCCATCGGAGCCCATCGGCGCGCGCGACATACTCTCGACGCCACCGCCAACGACAAGGTGCTGCATCCCCGAAAGAACCCCCATCGCGGCGAAGTTGACCGCCTGTAGTCCCGAGCCACAATAGCGATTGAGCGAAACGCCAGTCACTTCGATGGGCCAGTCCGCGGCAAGCACCGCACTGCGCGCGATGTCTCCACCCTGCTCGCCCGCTTGTGAAACGCACCCGATGACGACATCGTCGACATCGCTCTTGTTAATACCAGTGCGCGCGGCAAGTGCGTTGAGGGTCTGGCCGAGCAGCTCCTGCGGGTGGATGCCCGTCAACGCCCCTTTTCCCATCTTGCCACGACCACGAGGCGTTCGGACTGCATCAATGATGTACGCGTTAGACACTCTGCCCTCCAGCGGAAGAAGATTTCAGCTGAGGAGAGTCTACACCAGACGTCGCGCCTATTGCCAAAGACCGGCCGGATTCTGGGTTGTGAGAGGAAGAAGAAGAAGAAGACTCACGCGAACGACGCGAAGAACGCGAAAAGACGCGAAGTTTCAGAACGGGTTGTCGAACGCCTGTAGGAGTATCCTTTTTGACCCCTTCGCGTCTTTTCGC
>JANNRD010000264.1:0-4166 GCA_031401095.1 Acidobacteriota bacterium | reverse complement strand
CTCTCGGTGCCGGGCGGCAGGAGGCGTCAGAGAGGAGACGGCTCGTCTCGGCGAAGTTGAAATACTATTGTGAGTCTCTGGCGATGCCAGGAAGCAACTCGGCCAGTCCGTTGAGGTTCATTCAAGCAGGAGGGCGGCAGGTGATCATTCCTTGATCTGTGGTGATCAGGGGTGATCGGGGGAAGCAGATGTCCGATGCAAAGTTTGCTTTGTGCAGGCGCCTGACGCTGACCACGCTCCTCGTCCTGACAGCGACCAGCGGTCTGCGAGCACAAGCCAAGTTGGATCCGATTCGGTGGTCGATTGAGACTGATCCCTCTCGCGGATCGTTCAAGCCCGGGGACAAGCTGACGGTCAAGGTGACGGCGAAGATGGATGATGGCTGGCATCTCTACTCACTTGAGCAGGAGGCGGGAGGACCGATACCCACAAGGATCAGAATGCCGGAGGATCAGCCCTTCAAGCTTGCCGATATGATCGAGTCCCCTGCTCCACGGGTCGAGATGGACCCGAACTTCAATATGGAGACCCAGTTCTTCGAAGAAGAAGTAACCTTCAGTCTACCCATCGTCGTCGCCACTGACGCTCCTGCCGCCAAACACGAGATCAGAGTCAACGTCACATACCAGACGTGCACCGCCACAAAGTGTCTGCCGCCGAAGCTCGTCAAACTGGTGGCTGAAGTGACCGTCGCTGCCTCGACAAACTGACGCAGTGAAAAACACAAAGAAAAGAGAACAACGGGACATACGAAAGAACACGGAAGACACGGAAAAGGTCAAAGCGAATTCCGTGTCTTCCGTTTTATTCCGTATGTTCCATTGTTCTCTTTTCTTTGGGAGTCCAGGTCGGTGTCGCTCTAGACCGAAACCACTTCGAGGTCAGGATCAACTTCATCCTTGAGCATCTGTTCGATCGCATAGAGCGTTCCGGACAGCGAACTCGGGCAGCTTCCGCAGGCACCCTGGTAGCGGATGATGAGCCGTTTGTCTTCGAGACCGATGATTTCCAACCCGCCTCCATCGCCGGCCAGACCCGGACGGACACGCTCATCGAGAACGGCATTTATTCTGTCGAGGAGCGGATTCTCACCAGGCAGGATGTTTGGAGCTTCAGGTGCTGGCGCGTCCATGATGGCTGGCGCCGAACGAATCGGCTCAGCCAACTTGCGCAGCAAGTCCTCCCAGTTGACATGCTCTTCCTTGTTGATCGTGATAAACCGGTCCATATAGAAGACCGAGGTGACATTGCCAACCGCAAAGAGCGAGTTCGCAAGTGCATCGGTGGCGGCCGCTTCCGCGTTCTGGAATGATCGCGACGCACCGCTCGTGATCGGCTCCTTCAGGATGAATTTCACCGCGTGCGGGTTTGGTGTGTATTCGATATCAGCTATCTTCGGCATATCTCTCTTCCCCCTTCTCCTTTTGAACCGATAGTATACTCCGTCCAGACACAAGCGACGAGGGGAGCGAGGGATTGGCACCAGTTGGTTGAAACGGGCATAATCATGGCTGGACTATGAAATCTCATACGAAGTATCTCATTTTTGAAACAACGCGCCGTCGTGAATACATCAACATCACCAGCGACGTTGCCCAGGCGCTTGCAGAGAGCGGGGTTCGCGAGGGGCTCGCGCTCGTTTCTGCGATGCATATCACTGCTTCAGTCTACATCAACGATGCCGAAGACGGCCTGATCGCCGATATCGACAAATGGCTCGAACACCTCGCACCCGCGCGACCCGACTACCAGCACCACCAGACCGGTGAGGACAACGCCGACGCGCATCTCAAGAACCTGCTGCTCCACCATCAAGTGCTTGTGCCTGTGACCAAGGGACAACTCGATCTTGGCACGTGGCAGCAGATCTACTACGCTGAGTTCGACGGTCAGCGTCGAAAGCGCGTCATCGTCAAGATCATCGGCGAATAGCCTGAGCCAAGAAGTGAAACGATGAAGATTCTCATTCCATATGATGGGTCCGAGGCGGCGGCGGCGGCCATTCATGACCTACGCCACGCGGGATTACCGACTGACGTTAAGGCGACGGTCCTCTCGGTGGCCGATGTCTGGTTGCCGCCACCTAATGACGCTCCGGAGCCGGGCCCGACAGTTCGTTCCGTCGCGGTCGAACGCGCCCGCACCAAGGCCTTGGAATTCCTTGCCGTAGCGACGGAGCGTGCTGAAACTGGCGCGGAACTGGTGCGCAAGCAATTCCCGGGATGGTCGGTACAGGCGGAAGCGGTTGCTGACTCACCTGCATGGGCGGTCATCAAGCGCTCGGGCAAATCCGATTTAGTCGTCATGGGTTGCCACGGTCATTCACCGATCTCGCGCCTTATGTTTGGCAGCGTCTCGCAGAAAGTTATCGTTGAAGCGGAATGTTCGGTTCGGATCGGTCGAACGAGGAGAGAGAAGGATGGGGCAGTGCGGATTCTGGCCGGCTTGGACGGCTCGGTCGATGCGGATGCGACGATCACCGCAATCGCAGTGCGATCCTGGCCTGCAGGGTCTGAGGTCAGACTCCTGACTTCGATTGACGCGAATATCTCGACGGCGGCGGCGGTCCCGACTGGTCCGTTGGCGAACTGGCTGGATGATGCGGACGAGGATGCTACCGGCTGGGTCTCACGAATGCTGAACGATGCATCCGCCAGGCTATGCTCGCCGGGTCTGATTGTCTCTTCCACGCTTGTTGAAGGCGATGCAAAACAGTCGCTCCTGCGGGAGGCTGAGACCTGGGCGGCCGACGCCATCTTTGTCGGTGCACGTGGGCGCGGTCTTTTTGAGCGTCTCCTGCTTGGAAGCGTCTCAAGCGCGGTTGCAGCCCGTGCCCATTGCTCCGTCGAGATTGTCAGGACGAAGACCGTGCGCTCAGAGTAGTCGAAAATGAATCAAGTATTAATTTGGGTGATCTTCGTGGGCGGCGTTCTTGGGCTATTGGCTCTTGATCTTGGCGTATTTCATCGGAAGTCGCACGTCGTCAAGATTCGGGAGGCGCTCATCTGGAGCGCTGTCTGGATTTCGCTGGCGCTGGCGTTCAACGTCTTTGTTTACTTCACGCGCGGGTCGGGGCCCGCACTCGAGTTTCTGGCCGGGTATCTGATCGAAGAAGCTCTCAGCGTTGACAACCTCTTCATTTTCCTGCTGATCTTTTCCTACTTTCGAGTTCCATTAGTATTCCAGCACAAGGTACTTTTCTGGGGGATTCTCGGCGCTTTGATCATGCGCGCGGTCTTCATCGTCGCCGGCATCGCTCTGATTCAGAAGTTTCACTGGATCATCTATGTCTTTGGCGCGTTCCTCATCCTCACCGGAATTCGGATGGTGACGGAACAGAACAAGGAGATTCATCCGGAGAAGAACCCGGTCTTGCGACTTTTCCGGCGGCTGATGCCGGTCACCGAAGGGTATGAGGGCGATCGATTCTTTGTCATGCGCAATGGCAGGCGTTTTGCTACACCGCTCTTCGTTGTTCTGCTCATGGTCGAGACGACCGATGTCATCTTCGCAGTCGACTCCATCCCGGCGATCTTCGCGATCACGAGAGACCCTTTCATCGTTTATACCTCAAATGTCTTTGCCATTCTCGGTCTGCGCTCGATCTACTTTGCGCTGGCGGGTCTCATGCAGCTCTTCCATTACCTTAATTACGGGCTCTGCTTTATCCTGGTCTTTGTCGGGATAAAGATGCTGACGAGTGAGTTTTACAAGATCCCGGTCGGCATCGCCCTGGGCACGATTGTCGTCATCCTCGCCGGTTCGATCCTCGCTTCAGTCATCTGGCCCCAGCGACAGGCGCCCGTGCTGGATGCCACCAAGACCGAACCTGAGAGTTCGGCCGGCGAAAAATAACCACATTTTAGGCCTGAGTATCGATGACGTCATACCGGGTAATGATGCCGATGATGCGTCCGTACTCTTCGATAAGGATCGCGGGCGCGTGTTTCAGATACTTTGTCGCTCGCTCGACTTCGACGCTTTCGTTGACCACCGGGAACGGCGCATCCATGAGCTCGCTCACTGGTGCGTGGAGCAATTCGCGATTGTCGAGCAGCTTGGCCATGATCCTTCCCTCACGCAGACTGCCAACTGAACTCCCGCCATCGAGCACGGGAAGTTGCGAAAGACCGTGAGTGTTCATCATCTGCAAGGCCTCAGAGAGC
>JANNRD010000263.1:0-6281 GCA_031401095.1 Acidobacteriota bacterium | reverse complement strand
GCCGCCGGGTCGTCGAGAGCGGTCGATAGAGCTACGGCGTGGGCTGCATCCAGGGTCTTCAGTTCGAAGGGCACGCCTCGCACCTCTGCAAAGCTCACCTGCCCAGCGCCATCCGTGATGATGATCAGGTCCGCGGCAGTGGCTGCTCCCTGACTCAAATCGCCGACCATTTCTCTGAGAGTGGCGCGGTCGCGCGAGGCCCGAGGATCACCGACGATCGTCTTCAGGATCGGGGAACCCGCCATCGTCATCCCAAGCGTTGCAAGGCTTTGCCCGTACTCCTGCCAGATGGCATCGTAGAGTGGCAGAAGCGTTTCAACCTCTATCTGCACCTGCTGGCGCGCTTCGCGGACTACCTGATTGTTGATGACCCACGCGGCGACGAGGAGAATCGCGCTCGAGAGCATGGCCGATGCGATGAACAGCTGCGTCCGCAGCCTGAGATGGTGGCTGACAGAGGGCTGGGGAGTGGGGGCTTCATCGGTTGACATTAATCTCTTTGGCTTATGGCTTGCGATATGCCGGTGGATTCCGCCGGAGGTCGTACTCCTCACCGTACTTGTTCCGGTGCGGCTGCGGCGTGAATCCTTCCTCGCTGAGACGCAGTGTGCCCAGATCGAGACCACCGGGACCTACCTCAAGTTCTCGATCAACCGCCGCCAGCAATTCCTGCGTCGAGCGCTCGTGCCAGAGCTCGAGACGATATCTTCCCTCCGGCACACCATCGATCACGAATGCGCCACGTTTGTCTGTGACGGCGTGGTGCGGTGTCTCGAGCGCAACGACAATCGCGCTCATCTGCGGATGAATGTTACAGAAGATGTATGAGACGCCCGGTCGATTGAATGCAACGGGTCTGGTCTCACCACTGGCATACAGCCCAAGGTCGAAGCGCCTCCCGTCATAAATCGAGAAGACGTTGTGGAAGAAGGGGTCGAGGTTGGGGAAGTCGACTTCAGCCCCGACCTCGGTCGCGAGGACGTGGGGCATAAAGCGTTTGCCCTCCTGCCGAATCAAGCGTCGTGTTCGCACGGCGCGATGACTGGAGCCAGCAATCGCTTCAAGCCAGACGACGACTCCACTTGCATCACCACCCACCGAAGACTTGACCTCGCGTCCCGTTGCCTTCGATCGTACCGTCTCGACGATGCCCTTCACCGAGACCAGTTTCGCAAGCGCCACCGCCCGCCACGGAACGATCAGCAGGGCGCAAGCGCCAACCGCAACCGGAAGGAGGATAAACAGCCTCTGCACGAGACCTCTCGGCACTTTTTCTCGTTCACTCTTCATGCGAAATGCTTCATTTGGGCCGACACTGTTTCCAAATCGATCCCGAGACGTAGCGCTTTCCGATAGAGCGAGTAACGCCCGATACCGAGCAGTTCAGCGGCGCGAAGTCTGTTGCCCCGTGTGTAACGGAGCATGGCAAGAATGTGTTCCCGTTCGACGTGTGCGAGAGAGCAAGGCAGTTGGCATACGAGAGTGTTGCTCGGTGACAACGCGGTCCCCTCCTCTCTCAACGACTTTGTCTCCCCGGTTGACCTGCTGAGTGGGGTTGGAGTGAACCTCGTAAAATCGTCTGGCAGCAACGTCCCCCCGAGGTTGAGAGTCACCGCGCGCTCGACGGCGTTCTCAAGCTCGCGGACATTCCCCTGCCAGTCGAGTGAGGAAAGCCAGGCAATCGTTTTGGGTGGTGCGACAACTCGCTTGCCAAGCTTCGATCCCATGTCAACGAGAAAGTGCTCAACCAGTAAGGGAATGTCTTGACGGCGCTCGCGCAGCGGAGGCAGGTCAATGTTGATGACGCCGAGCCGGTACAACAGATCACGCCTGAAGCCATCGGATGCAAGTAGGTCCTCAACCCGACGATTCGTGGCGGCCACGATGCGAACATCGGTATGTCGCGAGTCGCTTGCCCCAACTGGCCGGACTTCGTGCTCCTGCAGGACGCGCAGCAGCTTTACCTGAAATGCGAGGCTGGTCTCTGAGATCTCATCGAGGAAAATAGTCCCCCCGCTGGCCGTCTCGAAGATGCCGCGATGATTGTTGACCGCTCCAGTAAACGCACCGCGGACGTGTCCAAACAGTTCAGACTCGAGCAGCGTCTCGGTGAACGCGCCGCAGTTGACTGGAACAAACACACCTCTAGCGCGCGCCGAGTTATCGTGCAACGCGCGTGCCACCAGCTCTTTGCCTGTGCCGCTTTCACCGCTGATAAGAACGGTCGAATCTGTGGCTGCGACACGAGCGATGACGCGATACACCGCGACCATCGCGGGGCTTCTGCCGACGATCGAAGTCGCCGCGGGTCCTGTCTCAGGCGCCTCGGCCCTGGGAAGCTTCTGCCCGGCGCGCCACTCGAGTGCGCGTTTGAGCGATCCGATCAGCTCAACCGAGCGAAATGGCTTGCCAAGATAGTCAAAGGCGTCAGACTGCAACGCCTCCGCTGCCGTCTCAATGGAGCCATGGGCCGTCACGAGAATAACCGGGATCAGCGGGTGGCGTTGCTTGATCGTTCGCAACAAGTCGAGCCCCGAAGTCTCGCCCAGCATGAGATCGAGCAGGACGACATCGAATGGCAGGGTGCCGGCGATCTCTAACGCATCACGCGCGTTCGATGCAAGATGAGCCGAGAAGCCCTCCACCTCGACGAGGTTCTTCGCGACCAGCCCAAACTCGGCATCGTCGTCAACAATCAGTACTTTGCCGTTTTGCCGGTCCTGCATAATCTGATATCCGCTCTCACAATGAATTGCCTTCGCGCCACGCGGACCGGCCATGCTCAGGGGCTCGCAGAGAGACGGGCATGTTCTTCAGGTCGTTTGGCGTCGAGCACGCCGATCGGCCCAAGACCGCAAAGCCGGAACGATTCCCTATGCTCACACTCGAGAAAATGCTCATGTTCAGGGGCCATCGCGAAGCCAGAACCTGGTGAGATCATCCTTGCATCGACGCCCAACTGCACCCAGCCTGGTACGCAGAAACACCTCTGCCACCTCGCTCGCGAATGATTATCGGAGCCAAAAGATGATGCGGAATGCTAGCACAAACGCCGAATAAGTGGCAGCAAACGAAGAGCCGATAGGGGACGGCGAGATTGAGGCAGGGGAGGGGAAAGGGTCTCAGAACAAGAGGGGCGACAGGGACAGCAAAGGCCGGTCACTCGGTCCTTGCAGTCCTTGTCGTCCCTTGTTTCTTCTATCTGGGCGTCGCAGCCTGCGGCGCGGCCGGAAGCGCCTTACGCGGTAACTTCTCGTCACGCATCGCAGCGTTGTACACGAATGCGGCCATGATCACAGCGGCCTGTTTCATGTCATCCGCCTGGATCCGATCGTAGACATCCATGTTTGAGTGATGAGTTCGCGAATCGTACTCGATCTCATCCTGGATGAACTGGAAGCCGGGCAGCCCGACTCCATCAAACGACTGGTGATCAGTCCCCCCAGTATTGCTGATCGTCAACGTCGACGCACCAAGATCCTTGAAGGGCGCGAGCCAGGCACGAAAGATGGGTCTCACCGCTTCGTTGCCCTGGAGATAAACGCCCCGAATCTTCCCGGTGCCATTGTCGAGATTGAAATAGACCGAGAACTTATCGTAATCAGGTTTGAGCGTGAGCGGGCCTTGTGGTCCGCCAAACTGGCGCGGCTGGCCCGGTGGCGGAGCCGGCCGCGATGCAAAGTGTTGATTGACATAGGCGCGTGAACCAAGTAATCCCTGCTCCTCACCAGACCACAGTCCGACCCTGATCGTCCGCCGCGGCTGCACGCCGAGCGCCTTCAATATCCTCACTGCCTCAATCGCGACCGCGCAACCCGCCGCATTGTCCGTCGCACCTGTTCCGGTGTGCCAGGAATCGAGATGGCCTCCAAGCATGACGATCTCGTCCTTCTTGTCAGTGCCGGGAATCTCAGCAACGGTGTTAGAAGCGGTCAGGTCGTCATCATGAAAGCGAGCCTGAACCGCGACCTCCATCCTGACCTTGAGTCCCTTTTGGATCGTCCTCATGATCCTGCCGTAATGCTCAACGGCAATCGTGATTGAGGGCGGGGGAAGAGTTGCGCCTTTTTCGCGCGACCCACCACCCTGAACAAAAACCGTGCCCCCATCGCCCCTCCGGCCGGTATCGACGACGACCGCTGCACCCTCTGAGCGCAGGAACTCACCCATTCTCTGAGACAGCCCCTGTCGCTGTCGCGCGTTGTTAATCTGCGCGTTCTGCGGGTCTCCCCCGCCTGGGCGCTGTTGCGGCGCTCCCGGAGGCTCGGCATTTGCCATGGCCAGCAGTTCTTCATCAGTTGCCCGTGTGCCCGGCGCCTTGAACCATGCTTTGACCTCGACAATCGGACTGGTGAGAACAATCTTGCCTTTGATTTGACCGCGATACTTCTCGAAGTCGGCCTCTGTCTTGACGTCCAGATAGACCACTTCGCCACTGATCACGCCGTCGGTTCCGGGCGTCCAGGCCTTCGGATAGGCGATCAAGGGAAAGGCAACCGGCTCGGTGACGTGGGCGATGACGCGATCAAACGACCAGCCGCGCCCGAACTCTCCCCAGGGCTCGACCTGCGCATTGACCAGCCCCAAGCTGGCCATCCTATTCCTCGTCCACTCGTTCGCAGCCTTCATCTGCGGTGAGCCAGTCAGGCGCGGACCGATGACGTCGGTCAGATAGCTGAGCGTATCCATGACCTGCGAACGCTCGAGGCCCTCCGCGCGTATCTTGGCCATCATCTCCGTATTCACCTTCTCGCCCGGACCTACCTGAGCACCGGCCGTCAGGCAGAAGATGAGCAACGCCGCGATGGGGCCGCTTGCGCTCCTGATGAAACGACGATTCATTTAGTCCCTCCAATGGAAACAAAGCTATTGAATTGCAGCGCGGGGGATCGCCGACATCTACGTCCCCATGATTTTGAAGTGCCGAGCGGCACAGTAGCCAAGACGACCGTTCCACCTGGCCGGTTGCAGGACATCTCGGAAGGGGGTTTTCAGAAGACCAGTCTCTTCGGCGCGTGATCTCTCAGAGAGCCGCAACGCGCTCGGTGAGACGCGCCTCGACCCTCTCGGCCTGAATGACAACCTGCCCGCGCTCGAGGTTGAGCCAACCCGATACGGAGAGTCGATGAACGGGCGTTTGCATCAAAGCGCGCCGCTCCGACTTCTTCAAGTTAACGAGAGAAACACTGATCATCGCGCGGCTCAGACCATCGTAGAGATCGAGCGATCTGGAATTGGCCGAAAGAGAAAGGATATCCGCCGTTAATGTGACGCGCTGCCCCGAGTAAACGTCTGGGTTTCGAATTAACTCCGTAAGGCTAACCTCCCGATACTGCGGTGGTTTACTGCTAACCCGGGACGTTTGCGCACAAACGCCACCACCAAGAAGAACGAGAACCACAAACAAACGGACTGACAACATGAAGACGCTCCTCAGATCACAAAGAAATAACTCACAAAATAGCCGGCTCGCAAGAACGGAAGTGCGATAACCAAGCTCTATCAAACCTGTAACTATAGCGAACTCGAGACCAGTCGCACAAGAGTGCGCGGCCCGGTGTCGCGGCCTGGGACGGCAAGGACCACAAGGACAGGGATGTCGGAATCCTCGCTATTCTCCCCTCCGTCGTCCTTGTTGCCCTTTGCCGTCCTGACCAGACAGGGTCACCTTGCCCTCCCACTCCGCTAATGATTTAATTAAAGGGGACTGCAGTCCCCAGTCAATCGAAGGAGGAAGACGTTGAAGAAGACTCTCGCGCTCGTTCTGCTCATCATCTGCGTGGCCCCCGCGATGATGATTGCCCAAAAGAAACCAGCCGCCAAACCCAAGCGACGGACCACGGCGCCTCCAGTCCCGACACCCACACCAACGAACCTCACCGAGGCGGCCACACATGTCGCCGATCAGCTCAAGCTCGTCACCCGCTTCATCTACGTCTACGGCAAGATAGCGAATGGACTGGAGCTCGCCGAGGACCAGGCGAAGCGTGGTCAGACCTCACCAACCATCAGCTCCAGAAACCAGCAGATCAAGGAGAGCACCGTCGCCAATATCAGCGCGCTCAAGGCTGGTATCGACAAGGTAGCGATGGAACTCAAAAGCGATGATCGTCTGCAGGTTCAATACTTGAAGTTGACGGGCGCATCGGATGCGATCGCCAGTGCCGAACAATTCGCAAGCGCGGGACGATTTGATGAGGCGGGCAAGTCTCTTGTCACTGCGGTTGAAAGGCTGGCTGAAACGATAATCGCACTCAGATAGCGGAAACGGCGACCTTCTT
>JANNRD010000262.1:0-1699 GCA_031401095.1 Acidobacteriota bacterium | reverse complement strand
ACCTGACTCTGCCAGTGACCTCAACCTCGTATGGATCAATATAGCCTTCGTGACGTGTCAGAAGGTCTCCGTTGAGATAGATGTCAGCGTAGTAGTCGGTTGCCTCGAAAGCGAGGAAGAGCCGCTGTTCCCGTAGAGTCGATGAGAGCGAGAATCCGCGCCGGTACCACCACTCACGCTCACTGATCCATTCGGCGTCGCGTGTATAGAATTTCGGAGCCTCGATGATCTGTGTGTGGACCGTTCCCGGGATGTCAACCTGTCGCCACGCGGCATCGTCGAAATCGGAGCGGCTGTAGCCGAGCTTTTCACCCTCAGACTTCTCCGCCTCCTGTAACCGCCATTTGCCGTTGAGGTCGATCGTGGTGTTGTGCTCGTTGGCCGCACTGCGAATCTCGGCGACCGGAGCTGTTCGCAAGTCGATCTTCCTCGCGCCTTCCGGAACTGGTTCCGTCGCCGGCGGCCGCGGGGCGGGGCCGGACGGGACAGAGAGGATGGGCTGGCGATATATGCGGTACTCTTTCCGTGCTTCGAGGACGGTTTCGGTCCCCTTCCAACGTGGAAACGCAATCGCTATCTCACTTGACCTCCTCGTCGGTGCAAGATTTGTCGCCGCGGTGAGTTGCCGGCCGCCTATTCCTTTCCATTCTAATCTCGGATCGAGCTCGTAAAGGCCGATTGCACCGTAGTTTTGCTCCCGCTGGTAATAGACTACATGGCCACCGGCAAGGTCCGTTACATCCCGCCCGCCGATGAGGTGGTCGGGAGGCTTGTCGGTTTCCCAGCCATCGGGGAATTTGAGCTCGATGCCTTCGATCCAGCGGTCGAACGGCAGGTAAGGGTTGGCGGAGATGCAGCTCAGGAAGAAGCCATAAGCGCCATTGGTCGAAGCTGGAGTTGCCTCATCAAGCGAGGTCGTCCATTTCAGCACCGGGCTGTTCGCGTACCAGATAAAGTCCCAGGTTTCGCGCCGCTGGCCTAGTCGCGCACCAGAGACACGAACCTTGCCCCGGAGCGGTCCAGGTTCAAGAATCTCTATCCGATCGAATGACCCTTTCCGCTCGTTGCCTTCAAGAAAGGTCCCAAACCCGGCGCTCTTGCGACCGTAGCTCAACGGTTCCGCGACGTCGGGCGTCGTTTCGATGAGATTGAGCATCCGCATCTCACCCGCTGTCTTGTTGAAGGCGGCGACCAGGGCCGGCTCGGTTCCCTCGAGGCCGAGGTTGAGAAGCACTCCGAACCTTTCGTTGGCCATCTCAAGCCGACTGACCCCAATTCGACGCGCAATGATGCTCGAGCCCAATCGCGGGTCGCCATTCTCTGCTGCAACTCTCGTCAGACGAAAGCGGGGTCGCTCACCTGGAATCATGCTTGTTTGAAAGAGTATGTCACCGATCTTGAGTGAGCCATCCGGGTGGGTCTCGATGGAATTCACCTGGGTGACCAGCGGTTTTCGTGTCGAGTCCAAAACCTGAAGGGCTCGCGCAAATGCTTCGCCCGGTCGAAACGACATCCTCACGGTGACGACTTCCTGGTCCCGCCGATAGATGCCAGTCGGCTCCTCGAGCGTGATCACCCACTCGACTTGGCGGGCGCCCGCGGCTGAAGGTTGGGCGTTCGCCAGAATCGGAGCGGGAGACAGGCCGAGCAGGCCGAGAAGTAATGCCGCAGACAGGTAAGGACGCCAAGGTCTCGTCGG
>JANNRD010000261.1:0-11948 GCA_031401095.1 Acidobacteriota bacterium | reverse complement strand
CAACCAGTTTGCCAAGGTACATGACACCGACGCGTGTGGAAATGTGCTCGACGACAGCAAGACCATGAGAGATAAAGAGATAGGTCAACCGAAATCGCTCTTGCAGATCCTGCAGCAGATTGACTATCTGAGCCTGCACTGAGACGTCGAGCGAGGAGACTGGCTCATCTGCAACGATAAAGTCCGGGCTCAGCGCGAGTGCCCGCGCAATTGCGATTCGCTGACGTTGCCCACCGCTGAACTCGTGCGGGTAGCGACCGATGTAGTTGGTGTCGAGTCCGACGAGCCCGAGCAGCTCAGCAACGCGTTCACGCACCTCACTGCGCGAGAGTTTCTCGTGAATCACAAATGGCTCGCCGACGATCGCGCCGATCGTCATGCGCGGGTTGAGCGACGAGTAGGGATCCTGAAAGATGATCTGCATCCGCCTCCGGAGCCGGCGCAGATCGCCCCGGTCGAGCTCGAGCAGGTTCTCACCGTCAAAGCGAACGTCACCCGATGTCGGTTCGATCAGACGAAGTACGCAGCGCCCAATCGTCGTCTTGCCGCAACCCGACTCACCGACGATCCCGAGCGTCTCACCCCGTTCGATTGAGAAGGAGACTCCGTCGACCGCGCGTACGGTTTGGCCACGCCCGACCGCGTAATACTTTTTCAGTTCCTTGATTTCGACGAGCTCAGCCGGCTTCATCAGACTCCATGCGAAGAGAAACAACTGAAAAGACACGGACAGCGAAAGAGGCGAAAGGATCGGTCGAGTCAAATGGACGCAGAGTACAGCTCATGCACCCGACGGCAGCGCGATCGGCGCTCCCCACCCAGCTCCTCGAGCGCGATCGGCGCGCGAGCGCATGCCTCTTCCTCGTGGCGGCAGCGGGGAGCGAAACGGCAGCCCGATGGCCAATCGAGAGGGCTGGGAACAACGCCCTCGATGGTCTCAAGACGTCGATTTCGTGCGGTATTTACCTCGCTCAGACGCGGCACCGCTCGAAGCAGGCCTTCGGTATACGGATGACGCGGTCGCGCGAAGAGTTCATCGACTGAAGCCTGTTCGACAATCTGACCGGCGTACATGACCGCGACATGGTCCGCTGTTTCAGCGACCACACCAAGATCGTGGGTGATCAGCAGCAGGCCAAGATTCCGCTCCCGGCGAAGGTTGCCCAACAAGTCAAGGATCTGAGCCTGAATCGTCACATCAAGGGCTGTCGTCGGCTCGTCGGCGATGAGCAGCTTGGGATCGCACGCCAAGGCCATGGCGATCATGATCCGCTGGCGCATACCACCCGATAATTCGTGCGGGTAGCTTCGGGCGCGAACCTCGGGCCCGGGAATCGCGACGCTGCGCATCCCCTCGATTGCCTGATTCCACGCCTCGCGACGGGAGACTCTGCGGTGGAGTCGAATAGCCTCAGCAATCTGTTCACCGACCGTAAAGACAGGGTTGAGCGACGTCATCGGATCCTGAAAGATCATCGCGATATCGTTGCCGCGAATATGACGCATGTCACTTTCCGGAAGTGTCAGGAGTTCCCGACCCTCGAACAGTATCTCGCCGCCAGAAATCCGCCCGGGTGGAGAGATCAGACGAAGAATCGAAAGCGCCGTGACTGACTTGCCGCATCCCGACTCGCCGACGACGCAAAGAGTCTCGCCCTGTCCGATGGTGAAGCTGACATCGTCGACCGCACGCACTTCACCTCGCGAAGTCGCAAACGCGGTTCGCAGGTGGCGTACTTCAAGCAGGTTCATACGGCGAGAGACTACCAGATCGGAGAGCCTGGAGTATATGATTTGCCGGAGAAACGAGGAGCAACCATTGAATTTGGAGCCACAAAACACAAAGCGCCGTGTGACTGACACTGAAAGAAATTCCTCTCAGCCCCCTTAACATCAGTCACACGGCGCTCGGCTTCCCATATCAACCGCGATAGGTTGGCGGGAGAGCTATTGGACGCGCGTTGGGGACATCCCAGACCCACGGAAGCAATTACCGAGGACCCGAAAACCCCCTTGCTCCCCTCCGCGCGCCAATGTCAAAGAACTCGTCAGGTTTGGAACTCTCGCTTTCTAGCCTTAGAACCGGCGGCCCGGACGGAAGACCGTGTTTCGGCGATTCCACCAGATGCCGTTATTCTGAGCACGACCGCGATGTTGAAAGCTGTTGAAGCCATTGCGGTAGCCGTTTTCAAATCCATCGCGGAAGGCGTTTCGGTAGTCACGCTCGTAGCCGAACTCGTACCGGTACCCGGCCATCCCGTCGCGATATATGCGACTATCCTTGACCTCAAACCGACCGCCTCGGTGAGAGTCGGATCGCCCGTCACGGAGACCCAACTCGTATCCGTGTCGGTGAGCGATCTCCCGAACATCATTCTTGCTAAACCGGGAGGCTGCTATGACGCCCGCTGAAGTTCCCAACGTCAGCAATGCGAGGAGCGTGACCGCTACCAGACTCGTTGTTCTATTGGTATTCTTCGTCAACATATCGTTACCCTTCCCTTTCCTTTCTCTCTCTCTCTCTCTCTGCTCAGTCTTTGTCGACTTATCTCAGTTGTTTCGAGGTTCCCTTTTTCCTACCCCCCTCTTTCTCCTCGCCCTGACCTAGACAAGCTCCGTGCCAGCAAGCTCTGCGGCACCAGGAGCTGACAGGCAAATGCTTGCCAGAACGATGGTTAATGAATGTCTAGGGTGGGCCGCCGCCTTCAACCGAGGTCGGTTTTTGGTGCGAGGACACCCCAACGCGGTAGGCCAAATAGACGTTTTGGTGTGGTAGGCCTTTTCCGTACCATCCCCCGTGCGACCCTTCCCGTCCTGTAGTCGTTTTTGCACAGTGTCCGCTCAGTTTCACCGCAGCCCGGCGCGAACGAAAATTTGACAACCAGTGGCACATTCTGATAGGTTCAAAGCTTTGTTTAGTGCCACATATGGCTATCATCCGGTTTATCATCTGTTCAGCACCCTTCAGAATTTGGCAAGTGACTAGCCGACTTCGTGTTGCGCTTCCGACTCTCATCCTGGCGTTACTGACCGGGGCGTGCGCCAATCTGGTACGCGTCCGGGATGAGTCGATCCCGAGATTGCTCGAGCCACTAGCCGTCTCCGACCTGAAGGAGCTTACTGACCAGCTCAAAGGGCTGACCGACATGCAGGCCCTCCGCGCCACCCGCGGCCTGATCCAGTTCATTGACGCTGAATCAAAGGATAAATATCGCACGGCCGATATGCAGTTGGTCCTCCAGCGACCCGATAGGATTCGCGTCATCGTGCAATATCCGATCACGGGGACCAAGATCGCTGATATGGTCTCGGAGTCAAACCGCTTCAGGGTGGCTGTTTTCGCCACCGGCTACCAACGGTTCCTTATCGGCACGAATGATGGCGATTACAGCCGATGGCGTCAGAAGCTGGGATCTGAGGGCCGGAGCGCGTTTGTCTCTGCACGGCCGTTCCATTTCACCCAGGCGCTCCTCATGCGACCGCTCCGGATAGGCGAACCGCGGTTCGCCTATGGTCTCGAAGAGGCCTTTGCGGAAGAAGCCGATACTCGACAGGGCGCGAAGAAGGGTGCGCGGATACTGCGCAGCTTCTATGTCGTTTCGGAGCTCGAGTTGCCGACGAAGGAAGGTGCCGCCGCTTCGGTTCGACGCCGCTTCTGGTTTGATCGCACCTACAAGTCGCTCTTTGCCCGGCAGCAAATCTTTGATGAAAAAGGCATACTGACGACCGAGGTTCACTATTCGAACTTCGAGAAGCTGAGCGAAGAAAGCCCCTTGCTCTGGCCCGCTGTCATTCTGGTCTCTCGGCCACACGAGGGTTACTCCGCGCGGCTGACTTTTAGCACAGGACGTTTCGAGATCAATCCATCAAATCTCTCACCTCAGGCCTTCGTCCTTGAAAACAGCGAGAGCCTGCCGGTGACGGATCTGGACTCTCCCCTGACCCCTTGAGGCGTCGGTGCGACGTTCTCTTAAGCTTGGCCTCTCAAGCTTGACCTCTTAAGCTTGACAAAATAGCGACCAAACCATGGACAGTCTGGTTCTCTCGAACATTCGGCAGCGGAAAACCCGGACGCTGGTCAGCGTTCTCGGAGTCGCGCTTGGCGTCATCCTGATCTCGACGAATACGGCACTGGTTCGTGGCATGTTGAATGACCGCGCGCAACGTGAACGGGGAATCGGCGCTGAGATTCAGTTCAGTCGCCGCGCCTCGAGCGCTTTCTCACCCTCAAGCGTCCTCGCCCTTGACGTGCGCTATGCCGACCGGCTCGGCAAGATAGCTGGGGTGGCGTTGACGAGTCCCGTTGGCCGGTACATCCAGCGTGGACGGAGCGGGCTGGGAATTGAAATGGTCGACGGAATTGATTTCGATACATATAGCGCGATCAGCGGTTTGAAGATCGTTGAGGGCACTGCCTTTCAGTCGCCGGATGACGTCATCATCGATGAGTTCAAGTCGACGCAGGAGAAGCTCTCGATCGGCAGCGAGGTCCAGGTTTTTGGTCGGAAGATGAGGGTCGCGGGGATCTTCTCGCCGTCCTCGGGTTCGCGCATCAAGATGACGCTCAAGGCCTTGCAAGAGGCTCAGGCGGCCGAGGGCAAATGCAGTTTCATCATGGTCCGGTGCGCAAATCCGGAGGATCAGGTGGAAGTGCTCAAACGGATAGAGGCCGAGTTGCCAGGCAATATCGTCCTCCTGACGCGCGATGTTGCCACGGGGTTTAGCCGGGCATTTCCCGGCATCGATGGGTTTATTCAATCGGTAGTCGCGCTCTCGACCGTTGTCAGCACGCTTGTTATCCTGATTGCGATGTACACAACGATCACGGAGCGGACCCGCGAGATCGGTATCCTCAAGTCTTTGGGTGCCTCGAAGGGGTTCATTGTCAGCGTCATCGAGAGAGAGGCGCTGGCGATCAGTCTGATTGGGGTGTTTGTCGGGCTGATTGCGGCGCTCCTGCTTGGGTGGGCGATTGAACAAACGACGACCCTGCAGTTGGAGTTCCATTGGAAGTGGATGACGCTTTCGGCGTTGGTTGGTCTGGGCGCTGGCGCGCTGGGTGCGCTTTATCCCGCCGTCCGCGCCGCACGACAGGACGCTGTCAAGGCATTGTCTTATGAGTAGATCACCATCGGCCGCTGCAGTCTTTGAGCTCGCCGAGAATAAAGGCTCTGCGATCCGGTTCCCTCGACTGTCATGACGCCAATTCTCCTGACTGACAAACTCGAGATGACCTACCACGTCGGGAAGGTCGATGTGAATGCACTTCGAGGTGTCGACTTCTCGGTCGCCGCGGGTGAGTTCGTCTCGATCATGGGACCGTCCGGATGCGGAAAGTCCAGTCTGCTCCATATTCTCGGGGGGCTGCTCAAGCCAACTTCCGGCCGCGTCATCGTTGATGGCGAGGATCTGGCCGCGGTATCGGATGCCGAGCGCACGGACATTCGACGACGTAAGATTGGATTTGTCTTTCAACGCTTCAATCTCTTTCCGACTCTGACCGCGGAAGGCAACTTGCGCCTGGCCGAGCAAATCCATCGAGGCGGCAGGCGCGAGCATAAGAAGGATTCTGAGTTACGGCGCGAAGTTCTCAGACTGCTGGGTCTCGAAAACAAGATGCACCACAAACCGCTCGAGCTCTCTGGCGGGGAACAACAACGGGTCGCGCTCGCGAGGGCAATCGTCAACCAACCAGCGATCATCCTCGCCGATGAGCCGACGGGCAACCTTGATACCGAGAACTCGGCGATAGTCCTTGAGATGTTTGAGAGGCTCAACCGGCAGCTTAACCAGACGATCGTCATGATTACCCATAACCCGGAAGCAGCGGCAGTCGCAAAAAGGATTATCCAGATGCGCGACGGTCGAATAGTCGGCTAGCGCTGACGATTTCCCGGCCCCCTGTTCTGCAGATGGACCCATTTGACCCACTTGGGCTCCAACTGGATACTAAGATGAAAACTTTCTTAATCGGCATTAAGAACGTACTTCTCTGGTCATACGAGCGGGGCTCATGGCAATATGATTTGCTTTGCTTGTTGATTGTGGCCGCGGTCTTTCTGGTACCGAGCAGTTTTTTTGGTGACCGGGACCGGGGTCAGACACCGGCAGGGGTGCGCGAGGAAGTGATCGAGAGCGAAAAGCTTCGGGGCTTTCTTGAGGCGCGGAGTAAACCGGCGGCAGCGGTGGGTTTTCCCGATGAAGCGATTGTTGTCTTTCTCCACGATCGCTGTCGTTGCGAAGTAGCGCTTGTCAGACCACCCGAAGTTATGAGCGACGCGAAGGGCCGAGTCGGTTATCGTGTCTGGTTCAAGGAAAAATAGGGTAGAATCCAAGAGCGCGAAATCGACTGGAGAAAGCTGGACGGAGACGGAGTAGAATCAGGTAATGAGCAGATTGATTACAGTCCTGGCGGTCCTTGGCGGATTCATGATCTTGAGTTCCGGGAGTGCGCCTCGAGTCGAGGCAAACGGCGCCCCACAGATTCTCACCGGCATTCTGCAGAAGATCGAGAAAGCCCACCTGGATCTGAAGAGTCTTAAGGCCGCAATCGTTCAACAAAGGATCAATTCGCAAATCGGATCCAAGGATACCGATTACGGTGTCCTCCTCTACAAACCATCGGCGGGAAACACCAAGGGCAAATTGCGGATCGACTACAGTAAACCGGATGTTCGCACCGTCGCCGTGGTGGGTGAGAACCTCGTCTTCTACCAGCCTCGCATCAATCAGGTGGTCAAGATGTCGGTCGCCAAGGCCTCAAAGGGTAAGGCCGGGAGCTATACCCAGATTGTGGGACTTGACGGATCGGTCAGGAATCTGGCGAAGAGCTACAACATCGAGTACGTCAAGGATGAGCTCATCAATGGGCAGATGACGGCTCAGTTGCATCTCATTCCGAAGGAGAAGGGGCAGTTGACCAGCCTCGACATCTGGTTTAGCCAGGATACGTGGCTGCCGATCCAGCAAAAATTCATCGAGCGAAATGGGGATTACTCCATCGTTCAGCTCACCAATCTCGAACCGAACGTCAAGTTGGCAGACGAGGCATTCATCGTCAAATATCCCAACAGCACGGTCGTCGTCGATAAGATCTGAATCAGGTCCAGGTCATGAGCCTCCCGGGGCTCATGACCATCTCTCTTCAAAATGGGTAAGCTGTCACGCGCTGTACGGGAGACAAAGCTTGTCGCCCGCGCGCTTGCATCAACGCGCCATCCAATCCTCGCGCACGTCATCCCGATGCGTCGCTGCAATCTCGCGTGCGGATACTGCAACGAATACGATAAGGTCTCCGAGCCCGTCCCGCTCGAAGTGGTCAAGGCGAGGCTCGACAGGCTGGCCTCTTTTGGCACCTCGATCATCACCATCAGCGGTGGCGAGCCGATGCTCCACCCGGAGATATTCGAAATCATCTCGCACATCCGCTCTCACGGCATGATCGCTGGCCTGATCAGCAATGGCTACTACCTGACACGCGAGCGGATTGCAAAACTCAACCAAGCCGGTCTCGAATACCTGCAGATCAGCATCGATAACGTCAAACCTGACGAGGTCTCACAGAAGAGTCTGCGCGTTCTCGATCGCTATCTCGTTTTCCTCTCCGAAGACGCTGATTTTCACGTCAATATCAACTCGGTCATTGGCGGTGGGATCAAGAACCCTGACGATGCCGTGGTTGTCTCCAAACGCGCCGTCGAGCTTGGCTTTGGTTCCACCCTCGGAATCATTCACGATGGCGGCGGCCAGCTCAAGCCGTTGAGCGATGCTGAGGAACTGGTCTACCAGCAGCTCCGTCGCTATGGGAAAAAGAAGTTCGGCTGGCTGAATAATTTTCAGGACAATCTCGCACACGGAAAATCGCACGAGTGGCGCTGCCGCGCTGGAGCCCGCTATCTGTACATCTGCGAGGACGGCCTCGTGCACTACTGCTCGCAGCAACGAGGATTTCCTGGTATTCCGCTGGAAGAGTACACGCGCGAACACATGGAGCGCGAATTCAATACTGAGAAACCGTGCGCGAAGTTCTGTACCGTCGCCTGCGTCCAGCAGGTAGCCATGGTGGACAATTGGCGAGCTCCGCAGCGTCCCTTCGATCTTCCGGTACTGGCCGGGTCACCCTTGCCCACCGATCAACAGCCAGTCGGCGAAAAGGCCATTGGCGCTGAATTCTAGATCACCGTTTTTCGTACGATCCGTTGGTGTCGGGCACGCAGGCTAAGGCCGTCTCCCCTGAACCGCCCTTCGGCAGAATCCTGGTTGACGAGCTATTCCTCGCTCGTGCTTCCAACCCGATGTAGCTTCATCATCGATGAAAGACCGCTTTGTTCGGGGATTCGTCCAGCCATGGCGATGATCGTTTGACCTGGCACCACGAGCCCTTCGCCAATCAGTATCCCATCCGCCCGAGCCAGCAGTTCTGCGCTCCTTCCGGAGAAATCAAGGACATACGGTTCCAGACCCCAAACTGCCGCGAGCGCATTACTGGTCCGAACGTGCGGCGTAAACGCGATAATCCGCTGACCCGGGCGCAGGGCTGCGATACGTCCGGCCATCCTTCCTGACTTGCTGAAAACAACGATCATGGTCGTACTCATCTCTCGGGCTGCAAACACCGCAGCCTCGGCAATCGCACGGCCTTCCTGTCCCGTATGCTGATGATCAACTGCTTTGCGGAACCCGTCGATCTGTGACCTCGAGTTCTCTGTGTAAGCGATGATCCGTGCCATGGTCTCGACCGATTCGACGGGATAGGCACCGGTCGCCGTCTCAGCCGAAAGCATGACCGCATCAGTGCCATCGAGAATCGCGTTCGCGACATCTGAAGCCTCTGCGCGAGTCGGCCGCGGTTCGTGAGTCATCGATTCGAGCATCTGCGTCGCGGTGATGACAAGCTTCTCGGCCGCGTTCGCACGGGCAATGATCCGCTTCTGGTAAAAAGGCACGCTTTCAACCGCAGTCTCGACGCCGAGATCCCCTCGAGCCACCATGACACCGTCACTCGCCGCAATGATGTTGTCGAGATCATCCAACGCTTCACTTTTCTCGATCTTCGCGATCAACGGAACTGCTGCGCCAAGGTGCTCGATCAGACTCTTCGCCCCGATCAAGTCGCGAGCGCTACGGACGAAGGAGAGGGCGACATAGTCAACCTCCTGCTCCAACCCGAATTTTAGATCGAGATGATCCTTCTCAGTCAGAGAAGGTGCGGAGAGTCTCGCTCCGGGAACATTGATGCCCTTGCTCTCACCTAAAAGACCGCCATTGAGGACGCGGCAGACGACCTCGCTCGCGACGGTCTGTTCGACAACCAGCTCGATCAGTCCATCCGCTAAAAGGATGCGATTACCTGGACTGACGTCTTGCGGGAGTCTGGCGTAGCTCGTTGAGATTCTCGAGCAGTCACCGATGATATCCTGGGTGGTGATGATGAGTTCCTGGCCGGCAGATAGTTCAATTGGTCGATGGTCGACAAGACGACCTGTGCGTATCTTTGGCCCACTCAGATCGAGGAGGATCGCCAGTGGCCGTCTGAGGTCCCTCGCGATTTCTCGGGCTGTACTGATCGTTGCTGCGTGGCGTGTCTGGTCTCCGTGCGACATGTTGACACGGACGACATCCATCCCGGCAAGGAGGAGGGCGCGGAGTTTCTCTGGCGTCGACGACGCAGGTCCGATCGTCGCAACAATCTTCGCTCGTCGCATCGAAGACGCTCTCAGCGCTTGTCGAGCTCGCGCCTGACGGTCGCAACCAGCTCTGCGTCAAGCTCTGCACTGTGGCCAACAAAATGGCCCGCCAGCCGACCGTCACGCCCGTAAACCAGCGTTTGTGGGACGGAGACATCGCGCGATTCGACAAAGCCGCCGAAGACGGGATCAGTGACAGTCGCCATTGCGTAGCTGATTTGATGGTCCTTGACGAACTGCTGCACCGTCGCCTCTCTCTCCTCGACGGCAAGACCGATGACTCGCGTTCCCCGCGGACCCTCTTGCTCTGCAAGCCTTTGAACCGTCGGCACCTGGAGTCGCGAATGTCCGCACCACGTCGCAAAGAAATCCAAAACGACGACATCACCTCTTAGCGAAGCAAGGCTGACGCTGCCCCCATTGAATGGTTGGATCTGTTGGCGCGCGATGTTGTCCTTCGGCATTTGTCCGATGCGTGCGGTCGCTTCACCGGGCAAACCGTTCAAGCTCAGCACAAGCGTGCAGACGACCGCGAGCAATGACGAGAAGGGGTGGATTGTTCTTTTCATGAGTGGTGGACCGGTGACGCGAAGTCTCTCTATGCCCGCTTGCTACGGCCTTCATTGTTCTTTGTTGTCGCTTTGCTTCCCGGCTTGACCACCGGCGCTTTTCCGAGGTTGTCCTGGATCAAGGTTCTCAATTCCTTGGCAATGACATCGGTCCAGCCAATCCACCTCTTGAGCATCTTCCCGTCAGGCCCAAAAAGAATCATCTGCGGAACACTGTGATTATGACTATCGACAAAATATGCGATGACATCGGTGGTCACAAATCCAACGGGGTAATTGACCTTCAGATCGCGCATGAAGCTGCGCACATCTGCGACCTTCTCAGCCTTGTCCGTTGCCAACCCAAGGACCGCAAAACCGCGCGGTTTGAATTCGTTGTAGAATTCGACCATATGCGGTGCGTGGTCGCGGCAGTGCGGACATTGCGAATAGAACATATCCAGAAGAACCACTCGACCACGCAAACTCGACAGTTTGATCTTACTTGGCTGACTGGCAGCCGCAGCACCGCCGCTGATCATCGAAATGATCATCTCAGGCGTGTCGTTCGAGCCATCCGGTGCGGGTAGCTCAGGTGTATCGTCCCGGCCCATTCCCGACCCCGCAAGAACAACCAGTGCCAGACTCAAACTCATGACTAGTGCACTAATCAACAGTCGAGTACTAAACCTCGACGAATGCGGAACCAATGACATGACAGTTACTCCTTAGAAAATATCCTCACGATCGCGATAATTGTTCGGTCACAACTCGCTCGAGAAAGGGTAGCCCGTGACTCTCATTGTAGCCGACAAGATATTCGACGAGACGCCCATCCTTACCAAAGACGAAGAGCTGCGGGATCGGAGGAAGTCCCGTTTCATCCTCGGTCCCGGAGAGAAATGCTGCTGAGATCCGATCCCCGGCATAGCCGATTGTATAGGTCATTCCAACCTTCTTGATGAAGTCGAGAACTTCTGCCTGATCCTGACGCTCGTTAAGGCTCAGTCCAACGACCTCGACTGCCTGGTCACGGAACTTTTGCGAAAGCTTGGCGAGCTGCGGCGCCTGCTCGCGGCAGGGTGGGCACCACGTCGCCCAGAAGTCGACGACCACGACTTTACCTTTGAAGTCGGAGAGCTTGAATTTCGATCCGTCTGGCCGTGTCACCGCCTCACTCCACACGCCCGCAATCGCCCGCTCGTTGGCAGCGGCTCGTGTCGGACCGGCCCCTGTTGCTGATCGTGCCGCCATGGCGTCTGTTGAGGCCGTTATCGGGCGCGGTGGGGCTGCATTGTTGCAGGCCAGCAGAGACGCAGCGACGAGGCAAAGAAAGGAGAAACGAAGGGCCTGCACTCTATCTCTGCTCATCGATTTCAGCATCTGGCTCAGCATCTGGCTCCAAATCTGGCTCCAAATCTCGATCGAGCTCAAGCCCGTCGAGGCTATCCGGTTCTTCGAAGAGTGGGACTCGATAGTCTCCCGATACCCACCGGCCGAAGTCTACCAATTGGCATCGCTCGGAGCAGAATGGCCGCCAGCGATTGTCTTGCCACTCCGCTTCCCGATGACAGCCCGGGCACCGCATCACCCCACCTCCACTGCGCTATCATCGAGAGCGCAAGAACCAAGATGATAACGGATCTTCGAGAAAAACCGAATAGGCAAAAATTGCAATATTGGTGCAGTCTGCTAAGAAGGGCCTCTTTTTGAA
>JANNRD010000260.1:0-4964 GCA_031401095.1 Acidobacteriota bacterium | reverse complement strand
CCGCATATGCACCTGCGCGGGACGGCCATGGAATACAAGGTGATCTATCCGGATGGGACCTCTGAAGTGCTCATCAATGTCCCCAGTTACAGCTTCGCGTGGCAGACCAACTATATCCTCAAAGAGCCCAAGCTCTTGCCAAAGGGGACAAGGATCATGGTGACTGCCCTCTTTGACAACTCGGCAAAGAATAAATACAACCCCGATCCAACCAAGGCTGTCCGGTACGGTGAGCCAACCTACGACGAAATGATGCTCGGCTTTATGGACTACGGCGTCGAACGGCCTCCACTGGCCAAGATCGATTCCAGAGTGCTCGATAGCTACGCTGGCCGCTACGAAGTGGGCCCCGGAATGTCGATGATCGTCACGAGCGAGGCAGGACGCCTCTTCGGACAGGTCGCGACCCAGGCCAAGGTTGAGCTGCTTCCGGAATCGGAAACGACCTTCTACATTCGCGAGATGGATTCTGTCGTGACGTTTGTCAAGGCAGAGGGCGGAAGCGTCAGCGAGGCGCTGCTTGATATGGGAGGGAGAACCCTTCGAGGTAAGCGAGTCAAAGATGTGGCGACGGGCAGCGGTGGTAACTAACTGGCAGGCTGAGCCAGTCCGACCAACTGCGGGCGGATTGGCCCAGCCTTAACTGTATTGCGAGAAGCACCGGCAGAGTGCTGACGAAACCTTCTTGAGGAGGCACATCACAATGAAGAAGCTGATTTCCACTTTTGTCGCGCTACTGGTGCTCGCGGCCGCGGCGCTTTTTGTGCTTCCAAGTGGAAGTGCGAATACTTCCCTTGGCGTCAAAGCCAGTCCGACGTTCGCCAAGGATGTGGCGCCGATATTCTTCAATAGCTGTGCCGAGTGTCATCGTCCGGGCGAAGCAGCTCCGTTTTCGCTCCTGACGTACAAGGAATCGCGTCCGTGGGCGAAGTCAATTCGGGAGAAGGTCGTCAATCGTGTCATGCCGCCGTGGCATGCCGACCCGAAGCATCACGAATTCGCCAATGATCGACGTCTGAGTCCGGCTCAGATCGAGACGATCGTTGCGTGGGCCGATAGCGGCGCGAAGGAAGGCGATCCCAAGGACCTCCCGGCCGCACCGAAGTTCGTTGATGGCTGGAGCATTGGAAAGCCCGACATCGTCATTCCGATGCCCGAGGAGTTTACCCTCGAGGCCAGCGGGCCGGATGAGTATCAGTATTTCCAGGTCGACACGAATTTTAAGGAAGATGTCTACGTGCAGTCAGCCGAAGCGCGGCCAGGCAATCGCAAGATTGTGCACCACATCATCGCCTTTGTGACGCCACCGCAGGGACAGCCAAAGGGAAATCGGCCTGCGCTGAGCAAGGAAGAGATTGCGAAACTCCGTGCTCAGGCGGAAAAGGACTCGATTCGTTATCAGGATGGATTCCTGCAAAGGACAAAGCCCGACGCTCCGGTTTACAACGATGGCTGCGCCGTCCCGAGTGGTGGTGGCGGAACCCGCCCCGATGGTGGTGGTACTGACGACGGAGGTTCGCTCCTGGCGGGCTTTGCACCGGGTATGAACCAGGCAGCCTGGCCAGTCGGCACGGTCAAGAAGATACCCGCCGGCTCGAAGATCGTCTTCCAGTTGCACTACTCGAAAGCGGCTGGGTCAGTGCAGAAGGATCGCTCGATGCTTGGCCTCACCCTTGCCAAGGCGCCGGTCGAAAAGGAACTGCATACAAAGCCTGTCGCAAACGGATACTTTCTCATCCCTCCAGGGGCAGACAATCACAAAGCCTCGGCCTGCTGGACCGTGAAGGACGATATTCATATCGTGACGCTCATGCCGCACATGCACGTGCGCGGCAAGGCGATGCAGATCAAAGCCTTCTTCCCGGACGGAAGCCAGAAGGAACTGCTCAACGTCCCCGGTTATGACTTCTCATGGCAGGAGGTCTACTATCTCAAGACTCCGCTCGCGATTCCCAAAGGCACGAGGATCCTGGTCGACGGCTATTTCGACAACTCAGCGAAGAACCGGTTCAACCCCGACCCCACCAAGGCAGTGCGGTTTGGCGAACCGACGTACGATGAGATGATGATTGGCTGGATCGACTACACGGTCGATAACAAGGCGCCCAAGCCGACGACCGCGATGAAGTAATTCTCCTGGCTGGGCGGCGTGCCATCCAACCAACGCGCCGCCCAGCCAATGACGAGCCGAAGGCCAACTGTCGTGCTGAAGGAAGAGTAGTGATTTCGTATCCCAGGCTCCGCGCTCCGATTCTCGCCGCGACAGCGATCTCGTTCCTCATCGTACTTCTTCTGTATCCGCTCGGTGGCTCAACGCATGAGCCGATCACAACCAACGTCCGCTTCAACAAGGAAGTCATTCGTATTCTCCAGCGGAGCTGTCTCGATTGCCATTCGGCTGGCAAGATCAAGAGCGACATCTCGCTGAGCACCTATGAAGAAGCGCGCCCCTGGGCAAAAGCTATCAAGGAAGAAGTCCTCGAAAAGCGAATGCCGCCATACCAGGCAGTCCGCGGATTTGGGGGTTTCAGTAATGACTATGGTCTTTCACAACGCGAGACCGACCTCCTCATTTCGTGGGTTGAAGGAGGCGCGCCCAAGGGGGATGTCAAGGACCTGCCCGCGGCTCGAGAGAGCGATTCGGGCTGGGCTCTCGGTCGACCCGACATTCTCTTGAAGCCGACACGGGAAGCGAGAATCTCACCCGACGAGAACTCCACAAAATGCTTTGTTCTGCCGACGGGCTTCAAGGAAGACCGATGGCTGAGCGGAATTGAGTTCAAGGCCGGCAACGAGCGAATCGTCCACTCAGCGAGCATCAGCCTGGTGGCGTCTCCAATGCGGGGGCGTCCGCTTGGCGCCTGCAGCCCAGGCCCCGGATCTCGCGCGGAATTTCGAAAGGAACAAGTACTTGCCAATTGGGTCCCCGGTCAGTCGGCCACGCGCTTTCCTTCGGGTGTCGCTCGGGAGATACCACGCGGCTCTCAACTCCTCGTCAGGGTCAGATATCAGGGCAGCGGCGAACAGGCTGTTGATCGCAGCTCAGTCGGTCTCTTTCTGGCTCAGGAAGCCCCTCTCAGGAATCTCACCGCATTGACCATGACCGCGCCTGCAACCAGCATTGCGGCCGCCGCCGGACGAGTACGAGTAGCTTCAACGTACACGCTCGCGACACCGGCAGAGGCGATCGGACTGCGCCCGATCCTCTACCCGCTTGCCAGATCAATTGAAGCGACTGCGTACCGGCCGGATGGAACTGCCGAGATACTGGTCTGGGCAAAGGATCGGCGCTTCGATTGGGCGCCGACCTATTTCTTCAAGAAGCCCGTTGGATTGCCGGCTGGAACGCGGGTCGAAGTTGTCGCCTATCTGGACAATTCATCGGAGAACCCAAGCAATCCGCACGATCCGCCCAAAGCGATTCGCTTTGCCGACCCACTCTGTGAGGTCTTCCTGACGCAGACTCCTCCCGCGAAAATGACAGCCGCCGCTGGCCGCAGTCGCTAGGAAACCGTCTCCCCTATTCGAATTGTTTGCGGAACTGCGCGAACTCTGCCTTCAACTGATCGAGTTCACTTCGCAGATTGCTGATCGTCTCTTCGAGGACCCTCATCTTCTCGGGCGCGGGAAGATGAGGGTCGATTCGGATCGAGGTTGCGACAGCACTGTTTTTTTGAGGCGGCTCGCTCGACTCGAGCTCAACCTCACCCGAGAAAAGATGTGCGTAGCGAGGTTCTTTCATTCCTGGCAGGCGTGGTAACCGCGAGACGAGGGCTCGCTCATCGCGTGTCACCAGTCCCTCCACGGTTGCTTCGACCTCGACCAGCGATTCGAAATTGTACAGGCTCGCACTTCGACCGCGGATCTCGCCTACCGTCTGAGGCCCACGCAGCATGAGGACGCAGATGACGGCGAGTTCCGGAGGTGTCAGGTCGTAGGCCTTGGGAAAGACATGACCATATTTTGCAACGCGAGCTTCAGATCCGTGAAAGACGAATGCGAGCTTCCTCTCACGGAGCGTTCCGAGAGCTCTCGAGACGGTCTCCTCATCATAACTGACAACCGGCTGACGGTTGTTCTTCTGGTTGCAAGCATTGACGAGCGCGTTGAGAGTTAGCGGGTAGTAATCGGGTGTCGTGATCTGCTTTTCAACGAGTGCGGATACGACGCGCACCTCATACTCATTTAGTAGGGGTTCCAAGCTCAGACTCCTTTCCTTCCGTCTGCGATGATTGGGTCGCCTTCAGCCTGCGCCGAATCGCAAGGGTGAGCAGAAGGAGACCGCCGAAGATCAAGAGCTCATAAAGGCTGATCTGCAGGGCGCGAAGGACCAGCTTCCAGACCGGGTCAAGTTTCGAATCAGGATAGAATGCGAAGTAGTCGAAGAGCGCGAGCTTGTACCGCCTGCCCGTCAAAGGCCAAAGCAACTGGATGCCGCCGTAGGTCTTCTTTGTTGCCCAGTCGAGCAGTCCGTGAGAGAGCATTGCCCCGAACAGGACGAGCACGCGTTGAAGGCTCGTCGGGCTGGTATATCTCGCGAACAGCCAGCCGACGGCGAGAGCCATCGCTATCGAATGCGTGAACCCCCCGTGCCACTTGATCCCCATTCCGAGAATCCAGGTGAAGAAAAGATCGAGGTCAGGCAGAACGCCAAGCGCTGCGCCCAGAAGGATGAGTCGCTTGCGATCAAGCGGGAGCAACGGAGTGAAATCGCCAAAGGCAGCGACCACGCTTGCGCCCATCAATGCATGTCCGACCAACAATGGCATCGCCAAGCTCGCTCGGGAATGAGACAGGACAACGCAACACGGTGTAACTAGTTCTTTGTAACAGGGATTTTACTAGCACTTGAACCACAGAGACACGGAGACACAGAGGAAGCACAGAGAGGAATTAGGTTGATGTATCAAGCGCGGGACGGTTCTCTACAGCCCTTTCTTGTTCTTCTCTGTGCTTCCTCTGTG
>JANNRD010000259.1:0-3284 GCA_031401095.1 Acidobacteriota bacterium | reverse complement strand
TGCCGCTGGCGTCGGTGAAGGCTTCCTGTCCCCCCAAGCGAATGCGGGCGCCGACAAAGGCCTTAGATTGCGTCGATGTTTGGGTCTCAACAACGCCAACGGCGAGCCCCAGGGCGAGCGCGACTACTCCGATCATTCTGTTCATGGTGGAGGAAGATAACACAACGCACGATGACGTTGCAGTCAGGGACGGGAAAGGGGGTCCGAGGCGCAGCACTGCTCCACCCAGACCGCTATTTGGGTATGTTGCGGTGTTCACCGCTTCCAAACCGCCAGTAGAGTACGGGTAGGAGCAACAGGTTGAGCAGCGTCGAGGTGACCAGTCCACCGAGGATGACTGTTGCCATCGGGTGTTCTATCTCCTGCCCCGGCTTTATGCCCCCGAAAGCGATCGGAACCAGTGCCAGAGCTGTCACTGAGGCTGTCATAAGAATGGGCGCAAGCCGTTCTTCCGCTCCTCTGAGGATCAACTCCATTCCGAATGGCTCTCGCTCTTCTGTTTCCAAATGCCGGTAATGACTGACCAGCATAATCCCGTTACGTGCCGCGATGCCAAGAACAGTCACGAACCCAATCAGCGAGCCGAGCGAGAGGATGCCGCCACTCCAGAACGCCCCACCCACTCCACCAACAAGCGCAAAGAGAAATGTTAAGAAGACAAGAAGCGTCAACCGCAGTGATTTGAAATCAGCATAAAGCAACATCAGGATACCAAGCAGCGACAGGCCGGCCAGCGCCAGAAGGCGATTGCGTGAGGCCTGCCGCGCCGCATACTCTCCAAGAAACTCGGGATGGTAGCCCCGTTGAAAGTCAAGAGCCGATACCTTCGCCTCAATCTCTCTCGCAACCGCGCCCAGGTCGCGTCCCGCAACATCGCAGGTAACATCAATCCGCCGCGAGTTGTTTTCGTGCTGCACGATGTTTGGCGTCGCCGCGATGCGCAGATCGACGACATCTCCAAGTCGTACGTCGCCGCCAGATGGTGTGTTGATGCGAATCGCACGTAGAGCTTCGGTGTCGGTTCGCAGATGCTCGGCGCCCCAGACGACGACGTCATAGGCCTTCTGCTCATCATAGATTTCCCCAACCTTGGTGCCTTTGATAAAGGTGGCCATCGCCCGGCGAACTTCGCCCGTCGTCAGACCGAACTCTGCGAGGACTTCGGGTTTCATCCGCGCTTCCACCTGCGGCACAAGCACCTGTTGTTCTACCTTGAGATTGGTGACACCCTGCACCTTGCTCATCGTTGTCTGAATGTCGCCGGCGGTCGCTCTCAGGACGTCGAGGCTTGGGCCATAGAGGCGCACGACAATACTAGCTCCGGCGCCGGTTAACACTTCCTTTGTACGTTCCTTGAGATAGGTCAGCACGTCGCGAACGAGACCCGGATAGCCGTTGACGGTCTCGTGGATGCGGGCGAGCGTCTTATCGTAGTCTGCCTGGGGATCGATGCTGATCCAAAGTTCGGTGAAGTTGGGCCCGACGACTTCGTCGGCAACCTCGGCGCGGCCGATGTGTGATCCGAAATTGCGCACACCGGGGATCGATCGCAACTCCTGACTGACCACCATGACGCTGCGCGTCATGGCATCGAGCGAAGTGCCTGGTTTGCCGACCCAGTGCATGAGAAAGTCCGTCTCCTTGAATTCCGGGAAGAACCCCTCGCCAAGATATGGAACTGTCGCCGCCGCGCCGGCAAGCACGATCAGCATTGACGCGATCGCGATGCGCGAGTGGTTGAGAATCGGAGGCAAAACACGACGATAGAGACCCTTCAAACCACGGGTCAGCGGCGACTCTCGCTCCGTCGCGTTTGGTAGAAGCAATAATGAAAGCGCTGGGGTCAGCGTCAGAGCTACGACGAGCGAAGCGAGGACCGCCAGAACATACGAGACCGCGAGAGGTCGAAAGAACGAGCCCGCCAGCCCATCCAGCAGAAACACGGGAAGAAAAACAAGGACGACGATGAGGGTCGCATAGACGATCGCGCTACGTACCTCAAGCGAAGCCTTGAGCACGACGAGCAGTGGCGACTCCGGGCGTTCAGCCCTGCGATTCAAACGGAGTCTCCGTTGAATGTTCTCGACATCGATGATCGCGTCATCGACGACTTCGCCGAGAGCCAGAATCAGCCCGGCCAGTACCATGGTATTGACCGTGCTCCCGCTGTAATGAAGGATCAGACCGGCAGCGACCAGCGAGAGCGGAATCGCTGTCAGACTGATGAACGCAGTACGCCAGTCAAACAGGAAGAGAGAGAGGACGACGACAACCAGCAGACACCCGACGAGCAGCGCCTTGCTCAGATTTCCAATCGCCGACTCGATGAACGTCGCAGGACGAAAGATCGTCGAATCGATCTCGAGTTCCTTGAGACCCGGTTTGAGGCCATTAAGCGCGGCTTCGACATTGCGAGTGACATTCAGCGTGTTGCCCTGCGGTTGTTTCTCAACGATCAGCAGCAATCCGGGTTTGTCATTGATGACCGCATCTCCGATCGGCGTGGGGAATCCCTCCCTCACTTCGGCAATCTGGCCAAGGAGGAGCGGTGTGAAAAAGCCCGTGTTGTTGTTGCGGGTCGTCGCGACGGGAATCTGAGCCAGGTCACCCGGTGTCGCAATGGTCTGGATGGTGGTAATCGGCAAGCGCTGGTTCGGTGTGTCGATAAACCCGCCCGTTTCGGAGGTCACCGCGTCTCGCGTCGCCTGGACTACGGCATTGAGCGTGACATTGTTTGCACGCAAACGATCGGGGTCGACGATCACTTGATACTGCCGGTCGCGCTCACCCCAGATTGCGACATTCGCAACACCGGCCACTGCCATGAGTCGCGGGCGAATGGTCCACCTCGCGAGGTCAGTCATCTCCATCTGTGAAAGCGTCTTCGATGAAAGGCCTATCTTGAGCAAACGACTGGTCGAGGAAAGCGGCGAAAGAATGACTGGTGGCCTGGCCACCGACGGCAACCGGCTGGCCGCGAGCGCGAGCCGTTCTTGAACCAACTGGCGGGCGCGCATGAGGTCGGTGCCCTGCTCGAAGATGAGGACGACAGACGACAAGCCCAGCACCGACTTCGAGCGCAGCGTTTTGAGCGAGGTCAGTCCGTTGAGCGAGTTCTCGATCGGCGCCGTGACGAGGCTTTCGACCTCAGTCGTCGACAGGCCCTGAGCCTCGGTCTGAATCTCGACCAACGGTGGGGCGAACTCGGGAAAGACATCAAGCTCCGTTTGTGGGAGTGTCCGTATCCCAACCACCAGCAAGATCACGCCCAGGATGACGACGAT
>JANNRD010000258.1:0-17049 GCA_031401095.1 Acidobacteriota bacterium | reverse complement strand
ATCGAGACGGGGAGTGGCGGGAATATATCGATCAACTCACTTTTGAACTTAGCGGGCGCTCTTGATGTGTCACTGGTTGTTAGATTCGAGCCTGTTGACCACTTCATTACATGGACCGAGAGCCTGTCATTCGACGACATGGCACCTCGTCGTTCGCAGCTCATTCTTGAGGAGCTAGAAAAGGAAGCTGCTGCTCACACCGCAGAAGAGCTGATGCCTCCGATGAGGGCGAATGCCGCAATCGTTGAGGATGGAGCTAATTCTGCCTCGTTAGAGGTCGGAGCAAAAGAAATGCGCTCGTTAAGCAACGTTGTGGACTTTCCCTCGCCACTCGACTCCTCACCGAGCGCCACAGCGACACTCGGTGAGTATCGCCTGTCAGAAGCAATTTAGGGCTTTCTCAATGAACGGAGATCGAAATGGCAGACGAAAAAGAAGAGCCTCAACTTGATTTGATTGACCTACCCAGCGATACATTCACGAGCATCGACAAGCAGATACGGAGCAAGAGCGAGTACTTTGAGCGGCTTTATGCCAATAGTGTCGCCGTACAAGTGTCCCCGTGGGACATTGCCATTATCTTTGGAGAGATACTGGGCAAGGATGAAGACGGTAGGCCAAGAATCGAGGAAACGGTCCAAGTTACGCTAACTAGAGAAGTCGCCAAGGCGCTAGGGGCGCTTATAGGATCTTATGTCCGTAACTATGAGAAACAAGTTGGAAAGATTGCCGTGCCAAAGCCCAGTACGGACTCACCGCTAGAACCTCCACCAGCTACCGAGCCAGACGAAAAGTAGCCTTGCGTTGGAACTGGATCCGCCAGCCAATATCCAAAACACCATCAGCCCAGCAACACACTATCGGCCCACTGCCCGACATCTTGCAAGGCTCATGGGTTCTTCGCCGCGATAAGCAACAATGTGCGAGCGGCTCCCGATGGTGCACGACGCCCTTGTTCCCACTCCTGGAGTGTGCGCACCGAAACACCCAATAGCCTCGCAAACTCCGATTGTGTCAGTCCCGGACGTTCGCGGATCGCCGACACCGAGGGAACGTTCACGACGCGGCCGTACTCGCCACGCTTGATCTCGCGAATGCCCTCAAGAATCTCCATTCCAACGTTGCGCTTTGCCTTAGTCATCTATCTCTTCCTTGATCTCACGGAGGACCTGGGGCGGAGTGTTCCATGAAAAAGTGAACACGAAAGGAATTATAGGTCGCTGACGGACTACGTCAATGCCGTTGCTGATCGGTAGGAGCATCCACCATCGAAAGCTCTATCACTCAACGCGAAAGACCTTCATCACCTCAGCCCCAGGATGATTGATCACTTTTACTGCAATCCTCCCCGACGCTGGCTTGTCAAAGGGACGCGAGATGTCGCTGTTGAGCGTCGCCTCGAGAATGTCGATGTCCGGTTCGCCAAAGATGACGAACAGATTTCCCTTGCCCGTGTTCTTCAGGTCATCGGCCATATGCAGATCGGCATTCATCCGCGCCTTGAGAACCGGTATACGGCCGAGCTTGTTGAACTCCGATGAGTGCGCGTCGTAGTTGAATGCACACGTGATCAGAACATCGAAGTCGGCATCATCAGCTTCGCGCGCGGCGGCTACGAGATCAGGGCGAGAGACGGTGCCGAATTCAGGATCGATGAAAATAGCGGCGCGCTTGTCGGGGATGTTGCCGGCTTTCTTACTGTTTCTTTGCTTTTTCCGCCTCGTCCTCGTGGACTACATTGAATGTCGTGATAATGCGAGGTGTCTGCTGGTTTGCGGAAGGCTGCGAGGCCGTGAGAGAGTAGGATCCGATCGGCTGGCTCACGGCAAATGTGAAGGTGAAGGTACCATCGGCGTCAACCTTTGTTCCCTTCGAAACAACATTGTTGTCCACGGTAAGTGTCACGAGCGATCCGTCTGCCGTGAAGTTCTGCCCTCTGACCGTCATCGGTCTACCAGAAGGAATCGAGGAACCGCGCATCTCGTCGCCGTGGAGTGTGACATAGGGTTGGCCGTAGAGGCCGAGCGTCCTGGTGCCTGGAAGCTTCTTCAAGCGGATGAAAGCCGCGGGCGGCACCTCGAGTTCAGTCCTGGCAAAGAGGATGTCGCTGACTTTGCCCTGTGAAAAGGTGAACCCGCGAATGACGAACCCTTGTTGAACCAGTGCGGCGGCTTGGGGAACTGCACTAAAGTTTCCCGGCTTCTTCTCCTCACGGACCTCGAACGGTGGGGAGGCCTGGCTCTTTTCCAGCCAAAGCCAGCTGCTTCCCGGCGTCAGGCTGATCTGAGCCATACCGTCCTGGCCTTGCGTGGCATCGTTGACTTGTCCGCCCATGCTGAGGATGGCTGAATCGAAGGCCGGTCCCTTTGCGATGGAAAGCAACTCACAGTCCCGACACACCAACCTGAGAAATGCTCGAGGGATGCGGTAGGTGATCCGGACTTCCCAAAGTCCGCGTCCGCCGCTCGAGACCAGTACAGTGTTTGCCGAGCGCCAATGAAAATCATTGATCGAGGGAATGCCCTCAGTTCCGGGGATCCGCCTCCAGGTGCGTCCTCGATCGCTTGAAAAGAAGAGCCCGTTATTCATGGTTCCGAGGATCGCCATCTCCGCACTCTCGGGAAAGAAGCTGATAGCGGAGACCAATGGCCAAAAGAATGCGGGAGCCGGCCGAGTTCTGAAATTGAAACGCGCGCCACTCGTCACCAGGTTCGTCAGATCATCCATTACCGTCCAGGTATCGCCGCCGTCCCATGACTCCATTATCGCGCCGGAACGCGCGGTCGAGCCGACGTCGGGTGCAATCAAGTGCCCGGCGGCCTGTGGATCAACGGCGAAAACATCTCGGAACAGCGCAATACTTGGAGTGGCACCGATGTTGACCGCACCTCCGAGTGCTGTCCCGCCAGAATACGGAGCCATCTCCGGGAAGCGAATCTCTGAAGGGGCGACATGGATTCCAGTGGCATCCGAAGTGAGGAAGTCCGAAACGAAGCCGAGGCGCGAGGCGGGAGCCAGCAGACCACCAGCAACACTCTGCTGGCCCATAACGGTGAAGTAGAGAGCGGGATTGCGTTCGCCAGACTCCACGTAACCAGCGAACCTGGCTTCTGACGAGGCGGCCAATCGTGTGCAACCAAATCCGCCTCCTGCGAAGCCGCAATCCTCCACAACCCCTATCTTAGTTTTTGTCGCGGTCGCCGGTTCGTCAAAGCGGATGTTGTTCTCAACCCAAACTGCAGCCGGTTCAATGACGGTGCTGGACATCTGGCTGAAGACTGAGTCTGGACGCCTCTCGATGAAGGCCGGTAGCCGGCTGGCATTACTGACGCTTGGCCAGGTCAGGAGATTCGTGAACAACGGTCGGCTCAGCAAAAAACCGCAAGGACCGCAGTTTTCAAATGCAATCCTGGAATCAAGCCAGGTGGGCACTTCACGAGCCAGCTCGATCCCGGGGGTCTCACAACAAATCCCGCCAGCCCAGTTGGCACCGTCGTCGTCCGAATACCAGATGTCGTCATGCCATGTCCCAAAATAGTGATGATAAGCCGCGGGAAATACAAACGAAGCTCCTCTTATCCTCTGGCCCGTGATGACGGTCGACTGCATGGCGTTGAGGCCTCTCGACGGCCCGATAACCCCTGCGGGAGAACAGCTGAAGGTTGTTTGATTGCAGATCTCCATACCTCCGTCGGTTGCAATCAAGAGGGCGGTGCCGGAATCGGGAACAAAATCGATGTCGTGCGGATCCGGGTGATTCAATGCTAGTTTTCGCCAGATGGCCTGGCCGAGCAATGGGCTGATGTCTCCATTGGGAAATGGCCCAGTCTGCCAGACGCTGAGGTTGTTACCGAAATAGAGATACATGTCCGTGGCGCCAGAAGCGCTTGGAAACGCACGCACAAAGGGCGCCCCGCCGCCACTGCCCCTGAACGCGGGATCGGTCGGCCCGACGATCGACCGCCAGGTGCGTCCTCCGTCGCGAGAAACCACAATCACGGACGGTTGAGCGGGGACTACCGGCGGTGGACTTGGCGGTGGTGGTGGATTGACAGCCGCATAGATGTCGCGGAGTCCCGGGTTTGTCGATTGGGCAAACGTGGCTCGATAGTTGCCGTCTCTTCCTGACATAGCCAGGGAAACACCGTCCGAGGATCTGGTAACCAGTTGAAACGTGCCGCCGGTATCAGTGTAGTAGATACCCGCTTCCCCTCCGGCCACGACATCTCCCGAGGGTAGGATCATAACGTCGTAGATGACCCCCGAGGGAGTGACGCGTGTGGGAAAGCTCCGTCCCTGGTTATCACTGCGCCACAAGCCGCACTTGGTGGCGACAAAGACGCGATCGAGCTCAGGGTCCGCGGCGATTCCATAACCCATGGGTCGAGCATCGCAATTGAGGCCGTTCAGGTTGGAAAGGATCGGAGTCCAAACCGCACCTCCATCCTCGCTTCTCCAGACTCCGCCGCCATTGGGTGATCGCCAGTCGTCTCGTGACGTCACCAGAATGGCGCCGGACCGAGGGAGGAACTTGACGACGTTAAGATCGCTGGGGATCAACGAGTCAACGTGCGTCCAGTTGTTTCCCGCGTCGGAGCTCTTGAATAGGCCGCCACTCTGCGAGGCGGCAAATACCTCGTTGGGGTCTGTCGGGTTGCGGGCGATTGACTGAATCGGTCCGCCCCACCTGATTCCGTCTAGCGGAAGCTGGCGCACGCTGAAAGAGACGTCGGCACCAAAAAAGCCGCCAGGCTGTGTTTGAGCACTGCGGCCGCCGAAAGTCATATAAATGACGGCGACAGCCAGGAAGTATGGCAGCGTCCGCGGAATCATCGAGGGGATCCCGCCTGGAGTGCCTCGCACGCGCGTGACCCGAGTCTTCCTGCGAGGCTCAGCCGTGCCCAAACGACCGCCAATTCGTTGTAACATCGCAAAACCTCTCGTCTGTTGAAACCTGTGACCTCACCTCAACCAGAGCCTGGACGAATTGATGCTAGCGATACGAGGCAACAGTTGGTATCACATATTAATGGTAGTCAGGCAGGCGAGGGGGATGGGGTAGGCAGTGTTCCCTGTTTCAGGTGAGCTTCTCTCTGAGGGCGCGGGCGACGGCTTCCGCAGCACTGTGCCGCGGAGCTTCTTGTAGATCGCGCGGATATGCGTCCGAACCGTCTCGCTGCTCCTTGCTGCGGTTCTCAAGGGGAGAGAGTCGATGGCTTTCAAATACAGTTCAGCGAGAAGGTTACGGTGCTCTCAATTGGTGGGTCAATACCATAATGATGTTGGCCACAAACCTCAAGCCGCAACGCCTGACAGGATGCCTCTGATTCCGAGTCCCGAGCCTATCTCGTCGTGCAGGTCCATGGCGATCGCTGCACGCTGACGCTCGAGCCGAAGGAGTACGGAAACTCTCGTCCGGTGGCCAGCGAACAGCGAAGTCGCGATCAAAAGTAAAGCTCCCTCACTCAACTCGAAAAACCTTCATCACCTCATCACCAAGATGATTGATCACTTTTACTGCAATCCTCCCCGACGCTGGCTTGTCAAAGGGACGCGAGATATCGCTGTTGAGCGTCGCCCACGCCTCTTCGTTGATCTCCGCCTTGAGCGTCGTCTTCAGCAACTTGTAAGGATCGTTCGCGCCAAGAAAATATGCATGCCGCACAAAAAAGCTCTCTTCGTTGTAGTCAGTATCGATGAACCAACACGCAATTCCATCCGGGCCGTCGCTCCGGACCTCGCCCGTGTTTGGATGAAACACGTCTACGCCGTTGACCTTTACCCGAATCTGACCGCTTTCTGCCTCGAGAATGTCGATGTCCGGCTCGCCAAAGATGACGAACAGATTACCCTTGCCCGTGTTCTTCAGGTCGTCAGCCATATGCAGATCGGCATTCATCCGCGCCTTCAGAACCGGAATGCGACCGAGCTTGTTGAACTCCGATGAGTGCGCGTCGTAGTTGAACGCACACGTGATCAGAACATCGAAGTCGGCATCACCAGCCTCGCGAGCGGCGGCTACGAGATCGGGGCGCGAGACGGTGCCGAATTCAGGACCGATGAAAATAGCCGCGCGTTTCTCGGCGCCGGAATCCGAGTCGCCCTCTGTGTAGCGTCCCTCCGCGCAGATCAGCTCACCGGGCCAGGCGAAGAGAGAAGTGAAGTTGATCTTGTCTTCCTTGTGAGCCTGCTGGACACCAGCGGTCTTCAGGTTATCGAGAATCATCGCAACGAAGTCGCGTTCCTCGCCGTGCTGCTTGCCGCCGAGGTTGTCGATCAGCTCGTCGTTTTCGTCGACGCTCAGCACGCGATGCGGTGAGAGGCTCTCAACCGTGAAAGGACCGGCTACGCGAACCTTCCTGTTGTCCGGGTAGGGTTTGTCGTAGAGATACTCCACGTCGGCTTTCGCGGCAATCGAAGCATCAATCTCTTTCTGGCGGGCGATACGCTGCTTCCACCATTCAGCGTGTAGCTTCTTCGCTTTCTCGGGCGATTTGTCGTCAGCGTCACGTGGGATTTCCCATTCCTCCCAGCTTTGCTTGAGCGCCTCGTTGAGCTGCTCGCGCAATGGTTCGAGCACTTCCTGGTATTTGTCCCAGATGACGTCGATCTCAGCGTTGTTGGCGATCGATTTGAGCGTGATGTGTGGGACGCGCTCGTAGACAAACCCGTGAGCGATGTAGCCGTGCGTAGGATGGCTCGAGGGTACGGTTTTAGTGACCTCTGCTTCCTTGCGCTGGCCATCGGGGGAGTCAGCGAGCAGGTAGTAGGCGTAACGGGCGCCCATGATGCGAGCGCGTGCAAGGGCAAGCGCCACGCGGGAGGTGTCTATCGTGATCCAGCGACGGCCCCATTGCTCCGCAACGTAAGTGGTTGTGCCGGAGCCGCAGGTCGGATCGAGGACCAGGTCGCCGGGATCTGTGGTCATCAAGATGCATCGTTGGATCACGGTGGGCCCTGTCTCTACGACGTACTTCTTGTCCGTGGCGGTCCCAACATCAGTCCACACATTGTTGGTCGTCTGAGCCACGAAGTCGTCAAAGAAGCGAACGTAGCGAAGCCCAGCCTTAGAAGCGGCGATTCGATCGGCATCAACGAGCCTGCGGAATCCCTGTGAATGCGTGCTCCAATGACGATTGGCTGTCGGCAAATAGGTCTGTCTGTGAAAATCGACCGGGAAAGCGGTGTTGCCGCCGTGGCCGCTGGATGTTGCGATAATCTGTTGGTAGGGTCGCCCCTTCGTCTTGAGGTCGCCGTGAACATCAAAGTCTTCTTGAGATGACACACGGCGCATTCCGTCTTCTAATTGAATGCGCCCGTATTGTCCAAGATCTTGGATGGTTAGTTCGCGAAGCGCAAACAAACCCCGAAACTTAATTGCAGCCTTCGAGCGACCAAACCAAATGATATAGTCCGCAACATTGTTCAGAAGTCTCTCGTCTTGTCCCGCAGTCTTCTTGAGGGTGATCACTGAGATACAGTTCTCTTCTCCAAACACCTCATCCATCAGCGCCCGCACTCGATGGACATTCTCATCGCCGATCTGCACGAAGATCGATCCACTCTCCGTCAACAGATCTCGCGCGACCGTCAGCCGATCCCGCAGGTACGTCAGATACGAGTGAATCCCATCTCTCCACGTGTCCCGAAATGCCTTCACCTGCTCCGGCTCACGAGTAATGTGCTCGGTATTCCCATCCTTCACATCGCGGCTCGTCGTAGACCACTGGAAGTTGCTGTTGAACTTGATGCCGTAGGGAGGATCGATGTAGATGCACTGCACTTTCCCGCGCAGCCCTTCGCGCTCGGCGAGGCTCGCCATCACCTGCAGGCTGTCGCCGAGGATCATTCGATTGGTCCAGTTAGCATCGTGCTGATAGAACTCGGTCCTCGAACTATCGTCGGGCAAACCATTGAAATCGGCGAAGAGATCGGGCTGGGCCTCACTGGCCTTGTCATCGGTCTTCGTTCGCCGAAGGAGGTCGTCGATGAGAACCTTGGGATGGACCTTCTCCTGGATGTAGAGAGGCGCGGCGTGGACTACCAGGTCCGACCAGTCCTGCTCATCCTTCCCGCGCCAGACAAGCTGCGGGTCAAGGTCGCGGTTGCGGCGTTCGTAGGCCACTCGCACCGGGCTCTGCTCCGCCTTCTGCATCACCGACTGAAACTCGGCGGTAGGTATGTTCTTACGCGACGCCTCTTCGTGCGTTATGGTCTCGACGGTGCGTTTTTGTGTAGGTTTCTTTGCCATGTCTGTACCTTGCGGTTGCTCCGGCTTGTTTTCTCCCGCTCGTCCAGTGTGTGTCCCCTTTGGCCCCTTTGTGGCCCCTTTTATGTCGGCTTGTCGGGTTGATGTCGGATTCGCCCTCCGTAAAGTCTGTTTCCTTTGGGATCACGGATGGGAGTGAAACACGTAATATCCCACAGCAGTTGCCGGCCGCGTTGATCAGGAGGCATGCTCGGTTAGGAGCGACCAGTGTTCGTAGTCCCGCCTTCAGGCGGAAGCGTGTGCAACTAACCCATCTCGTCTCCAGCGAACGCTTCCGCCTGAAGGCGGGACTACGAACACTGGCCGCTCCTGGCGGGTTTGGCGGGTTCGTGGCGGGTTCACGACCTGAGTTGCCCGCGCTCGGATGAGCCGTTTGCGCCCTTTGTGAGCCCTTTGCAACCCTTGATACGTCATTCTCGTCTTCCGTAACCAGACTCGTATCCATGATGAAGATTCAGAGCCGAGTCGCTGCCATGACAATCACTCGCTCTCGCCTGCTACACATTCCATCAGCTTTCCAAACTCTGATTCGACTTTCGCCGCGAAATCAGCTTCCATCTCATAAACATCGGTGAATTCGGCGAAGGCCCAGCGGCCATACTGACCGTTATTATTCACGCCCGGCACCCAGTGAGTCTCCATCGTAGCTTTCTTCTCTTTGGCGTCCTCTCGACGGTAGCCCTTGATCTCGACGATCAGGTGCAGCAGGTCGTCCTCGCCATTTCCGTCATCCACAAGCACGATGTAATCCGGAATGTAAGTCCGCATCTGCGATCCGTAACGGTAAGGCACTTCCAGACCCAGATTCTGGTTCTTGACGTAGGCCTTTACTCGCTGATGCGCCTCGGCTACACGGCAGAACTCGCCTTCCCAGTCGCTATCCAGAATCGCCCAGTTGATATGGCAGCGACGAGAGTCAGTCTGCCAGCGGCTCGTCTTGGATGTAGTGAATCTCACGTGCCGTGTAGAACCGGTTGGATTGTAGGGATCGAGAACAGCCTTGATCGGACGTTCTCCCACCAGTGCACGAGAGATGCCTGCGGTGATGCGCTCGCAGGCCATATCTGCGAGCTCCTGAATCATCAACTGCGCCGGATACGTACTGCCTTTGCAAACAAGACACTCGTCGAGCCATTGCTTTGTGATCCGCTTGAGCTGTCCAAACAGGTGCAGCTTGGGTTCTTCGCCAGGATCACGCCACTTGGTGTAGAGCAAACGTTGTGTGAGATGGAACAGAAGTGTCGAGCGACGCAGGTCAATCAGGTGCGCGACGCTCAGATCAACCCCCTCGCCAATAATTCCGGAGTTTCTGGTGATTGACGGGCCAACAAGGTCCGGCGTCAGCTCCAAGACGGAATCGTCATTGAACTGAGCGGTTAGTCGTTCTTCCGGAAGTTCTACACGGTAGCCTGCGACACGCGGGAATCTGATCTCGAGGGAATCGCGTTCAGGGCTGACAGCCCTCACCTGGATCGTCTCACGCGGTGGCTGCGGCGGCGCAATCACCGGCTTTGCAGTGAAGTCGAATGGAATGCCGAGCACATCGGCGTATTCAACGTTGAACAAGCCCTCTTCATTGAGGTCATAGGACTGGCGGCGCAGCGCTCGCCCGATAACTTGTTCGCAAAGAAGCTGAGTGCCGAAAGCTCGAACACCGAGAACGTGGGTGACGGTATTCGCGTCCCAGCCTTCGGTAAGCATCGAGACCGAGACCACACAGCGAATCGAGTCGCCGAGCCGGCCTTGCTTACCGACGGTGTTCATAACCTCGCGCAGTAAGTCCTGGTCGGTGATGTTCTCGGCCTGGCGGATGTCGCCTGTGCGCTCGACGATCTCGCGGCGAAAGCGCTCGATCTCGTTCGACGCCATCGCGCGAAAGTTGTTATCCAGTGCATCACCCGATTCGAGCTGCTCGCTGTCAATCAGCAACGTCCGGGGACGGCCAAGCTGGTTGCCGTGCTCGTCGTAGTTGCGAAACAGGGCCAGGCGCCCGTTCTCGAGTGACGACGATCCGTCCTCGTTCTCCCGCAGAAAACCCGAGATGTAGTCGTAGACCAATTTTGACGTTGACGTATTGTTGCAGACGACGATAAAGCAGGGTGGGACACGAATCCCGGCATTCACCCACAGGTCGTAGGTCTTTTGATAATGTCCGTAGAGGGCTTCGAGAGCAGTTTGGAGCTCGACGGGAAGACTGAGCGGATCGAGGTTCTTCGACTTGCCGCGGCCTTTCTTTGGCATACGAGTGCGAATGTGCTCCCAGAGGTTGCGGAACTTGGGCATGTCCCCACCGGGGATATTGTCCGCTACCGGGACGCGTGGCAGTTTGACGACACCGCATTCGATCGCATCCATGAGGGAGAAATCGCTCATCGTCCACGGGAACAATGTGCCCTCGGCGTAGCCCGAACCACTCAGGAAAAATGGGGTCGCGGATAAGTCGATAATCTGGTTGACACCAAGTTTGCGAGTGACGGTTTCAAGACCGGAGATCCAAAGGCGGGCGGCTTCGTTGTTCTTCTCCGCCTCTTCCCTGTCATCGCCCTTGAGTTTTTCTGATTCCTCTCCCTTCTCGGGGCCTTCCTCCCTGGGCTTCTCACGATAGCAATGATGTGCCTCGTCGTTCATGACCATGATGTTCTTGAGACCCATGAGATCGGGCATGACCCGTTGAAGCATCTGGCCTTCGGTTTCGAGGGTGTCGAGCGGCTCACCACGACCCTGGAGCAGAGATCGGCCGCCCTTTGAGAGCTCGATGCGCTCGCGAAGTTTGAAGGCGTGGTAGTTGGTGATGACGATCTTTGCCCGTTTCACGTCATCCAGCATGTCGCCGGGAACGAGTTCGCGACTCTGGTAGTAGGTGTCCGGGTCGTTTGGTTGGAGCACGCGCAGGCGATCGCGAATGGTCAATCCAGGTGTGACGACGAGGAAACCGCGGGTGAACCTCTTGCCTTGAGGCCGCCTCACGGCGTTGACGGTCTGCCACGCGATGAGCATGGCCATGACCGTTGTCTTGCCCGCGCCGGTGGCCAGCTTCAATGCCAATCGCATGAGTTCGGGGTTGGCATCGTTGTTGGCGTTGGCCAGGTGTTCGAGAAACTTCTTTCCGTTCTTTCCGAAGTGCGGAGCGACCTCGGTTAGCCAGATAGCGGTTTCCATCGCCTCGACCTGGCAGAAGAAGGGGCGGATGTCGTTGAACTTGTGGTGTCGCCAGTGCTGAAGCAGGCGAGCAGTCTCGGGTGTGACCAACCAATCGGCGGGATTCGGCAAACGTCGCCACTCGCCAACATAGCCGCGGAGCTCATTGATGATCGGCGTCGGATCGTACTGTTGTTGCTCGGTTGAGAGTCCTTTGCCCTCATCAAAGATGATCTGTTGCTGGTCTGCTGAGCCCTTGCGCTTCCTGGGTTTGGGAATTGGTGTGATGAATTCGGCACGGCGGCGGCTTTCGACAATTCTTTGGGTGGGCTGGCCCTGATCATCGAGCTCCCAGTGGCGTGCTGGGTAGGCGTATGGAGAATTGAGTATGGGGCGTTCGAAGAACTGGTTATCCACTCTCGCGATCTCCGAATGGCTGCGCCAACAACCTGGCGAAGTTGTCGGCGTTGCAGGTCTGGGTGCTTTCCGTGTTCCGGTCGAATGTAGTACTTCGCAGCCAAATCGTCCACCCGTCACAGGGAAACTCTGGGTTTGTAGTACGGGCTTTAGCCGGAACGCCTCAATCTGAAGATTGAGGTACACCACGCGTCGGTTACAACTTCTCAGGCCAACGCAATAACCCGCTCGCTTGAGTTGCCTTCCATAGCTCCCGGTCGAACGTCGCAACGGTCACTTTGTCTTCCAGTTCTTCCGACCAGAAGAGCGCGGTTGCCAGATGAACTGCATCGTAGCCACGTAAACCCAGGTCCCAGGCCACGCGCGCGGCGCGCAAACACAGCGATTCGGTTAGTTGAACTCGAATAATGCTGTCCCAATCCGCACCGAATGCTGAGAGTGCCTCCGCGGCTGCCGGCTTGGTCAATACTCGGGCGCGCGCGGCTTTGCTCAGAGCCGCCGCTACCTCAGCTCGGCTGATCACAGAGGTCCCCAAAGCTTCCGCCTCGGAAACAATCGACTGTACTTCAGCAGATCCGTATTCGGCGACATACCGCTTGACGAGGGCGCTCGAATCGAGATAAACGATCATTTTCGATCTGCAATCAACATATCCGAGACCGTACGTGTTCCGCGTTGCTTCTTGACTGGCGTTACAGGACCCAGTCTATTCCCATTCCACAAGACATCACCCGAATCACGCATCGCCTCGATCCGCTGCTCGAGCTTTGTCATCAAGGGAACAATCCGACCAACCGGAACGCCACGGTCAGTAATCAATATCGATTGACCCGACCTTGCCAGGCGAATGTAGTAACTAAGCCGACTCTTCAATTCGCGAATGCTTACCTGTGTGCGCGACATCAGAAACTCCCGAGTAATCAATCCAATGTGGTCTCATTCTATACTCAAGTAGTCACCACAACAAAAAGTACGTCAGACAGGTGTCCGAGAGATTTCTGCGGCAAATCCGGACCTTGTGACCTCCTGTCAATGAAGACAGATGCGGCGTGAATCGTCTCGATGACGCGTGTTGCTCGTCCTAGTGCGCGCTCTTCTCTGATACGGAATGCGCGTGCCAGGCCGCGATCTTCCAGCCACCCGGCGTGCGAGTGAAGACAAGCGTTCCTCGGAAGATCAGAGATTCACCAGCGGTCGCATTGGCTTGACCCGGCGCTGGCCGTTCATAGGTCAGGACCGCCGTCTCCGAACCAAGCGCAATCACTTCCACCTTTCGATAATCAGAAGGGTTGCCCGGGGGGAGTTGCGCGGCTTCCATACGCGCCCGATAGGCCTCAAAGCCACGCCACTCGCCATTGGCCACGCGGATCACCAGCTTCGGCGAATTCCAAAACGCTTCCAGATACGATTTCTTGTCACCCCGAGTGAGCGCCGTAGACCACGTCGCAAAGACCTTGCGAACGTCGCCTTCCACGTCCGTGCCCTTCGTGCCGGTTTGGGTGCGTGCGATTGCCGCATCGTTTGCGACATCGCTTGCAACGAAGAGCGACAGGACCAGCATTGTCATCGAAACAGCTTTCTTCACAGGGAACCTCCGATTTGATTATTCGACCTCTTACTCATAGTTAAAATGGAAAGCACATGCTCAACCATTTCGTGGTGGCCACGGAAAGAATCCGCTCGTGCGCTCAGTATATGCTTGATACTCTGGCTTGCTCTGCCTCAAACGACTCTCGAGCAGCTTCTGCCCGGTCACTTGCAGGAGGAGGTAAGTGAATAGCACGGGTGCGAGAATCGTCAGCGCACCGAGCCAGTGATCGCAGGCCACCAGAAAGATGCCCCACCAGACGCACGCATCGCCAAAGTAGTTGGGGTGGCGCGTGTAGCGCCACAAACCGTGATCCATCACTTTGCCTGCATTCGCAGGATCGGCCTTGAAGCGTGCCAGTTGCCAGTCACCGACCGCTTCAAAGAAAAGCCCAATGACCCAGAGCGCCGTGCCAGCTCCGGCAAACAATCCGAGCGCCGCTGGTTCTCTGAGATATTGCCCGACCTGCACCGGCATCGAGATGAGCCACATGAGCGCGCCCTGCAAGAGGAAGACCTTGCGCAACGCAAATAGATCGAAGTTGCCGGGCACGCGCCCCCGCAGCGCAGTGTAGCGCGCGTCTTCACCCTTCCCGACGTTGCGCCAGAAAAGATAACCGCCCAGCCGCAGAGCCCAGATCACTGTCAAAGTGGTGAGCAGCTTCCGGCGCGCTGGAAAGCCGTCAGCCAGCGCGTAAGTGACCAGCGCGATCATGCCGAATCCGGGTCCCCAGAAGATGTCAACGATACTCACATCACGCAGCCTCATCGAGAGCAGCCAGAGCAAGACCACGGACACAAACACTACACCGGCAGTGATTGCGAAATTCAGCAGCAGGGCGTTGAGGCTAATTGTAAGCATGGTACGGCGCTCGAAAGTTGTTGGAACATCTCGCGCGGGCGAGTGATCAGTACGCCAAGGATTGCGCCGGCAAAAATCGATGGCCGACGTGTCATGTAGGCGTCAGCCAAACGCGTTGATCCGGCGGCAATGACTTGATTGAGAATCTGTGAGAGTGGCGTCTGGACAATGGCAGCGAAGATGACAGCCATCGCCGGAACCGCCAGAATGGCCGGCATTCGTCGCGAGATCATCAACGCCGCAAAAGCGATGAAGGTGAGAATGATGAGAAAGGTGATCATCAGTTGGCAGAATAGTCGAGTTTGAACTCAATCGCGCACTCGAATGTCCGCGGCCATGGCAGATAGACCTTCAGCTCGTTCAGACTCCTCGCCGTGAAAGTCCTTTCAACGCCATCGTAGATGCCAAGCCTGCGCCTGCGACCCTCGAAATGACCAGCGAACAGCTTCTCAATCTCAGCCGTCAGTCGATCGCTGACTTCGCGGTTGACCGCTTCGTACTTTTCCGGTGTCAGCTCGTAGGTGACTTCGTCATTCTTCACTCGGCGTCTCAGCCGTGCATCGGCCTCGAGCCGGACGATGTCGTGATACAGGTAATCACCTGCGAAGCGGTTGAGCAGGAACTCGAGATGCGCGGTTTCGGCGCGCAGCGCTCGATCCAGGCTGCCGTTCATTTTCGAGCGGAAGAGGACGCGCAAGTTGGCGTGCGGGATGGTCGTGCCAAGCGTATTGCCAGCCGTGTTCCATGCCGCGTATCCGGCGAAACGGTCGAGCAGGTTCTCGCGCCTCAGCGCCGCGATGATACGTTCGTCGGCGCCGCTCTCGTGAGGCTTTGGAAAGAGCACGTCGGCTAGTGCAGTAGGGCGGCCCTCTTTTAGCTCTTTGAGCAGCCTCCCGAGGAAGGAATCAAACGCAGTTTTATTCGTCCCGGGCGCGTTGACGAACAGCCGATAGTCGCTTTCATCGAACTCGCCGACGGGTATGCCACCCGCCGCGCGGATCTGATTTTCGACTGTGAATTGCAATGGATGGTCTTCAAAAGGCGCGATCACCTGGCGGCTTTCTTCAGATGAATAAATGACGCCGACCTTCACTTTGTATTGAAACTTATCGAGCACGGCGCGGCTGACCAGTGAGAGCGAGCCTTCATCCGTGCCATTGTAGATCGGGACCCTGGCTTCGAGTTCCAACTCTTTCAGCCTTGCGCGCAGCACGGCTTGATCCTGTCGGTGCAGCCCGTACTGGCGCGCGTCGTCCTGCAACAGGATCATGTCGCTGACCGCACCTGCCTTGACCAGATCGAGCATCGCCAGGTTGATCCGCAGATCGCGCTTCCGGGCGGCGACATAGTCCTCGATGACGGATGGTGGCAAGACTCTCGTCAACCGGTCGAGTTCGGTCTCGAGCTTCCTGTCGCCCGTCTTCGCCGCGCGATCCTTCAACTCCGCCCAGCGCGCCAACTGGTCGTGAAGACCGCGGGTCGCGGCCGTCGCGGTCGGCGCGACGCGCATGATGACGCTGAAGGCATAGACTGGTAGACGCGGATATTTCGATTTGAACCAGCGGAAGAATTCCAATTGCCTGCTGGCTTCGTCAAAGGTCGTCTTGTGTGTGCGCGAAGCAATGAGTCCTCCGTAGACAAGCATATCCACCGAGACAATCAGTGCATCGGTCTTGGAATAATCCTGCGACTTCAACCATTGTGCGATGCGCGTTGTGTCGCCGGGTGTGGTGAAGCGTCCAAGGATCTCGATCGGAGGCATCTTCACGTCATGATCGGCAACCGCTCCGATCATCTGCGCGAACTGGCCAACCGCCGGACGGTCGTCGAGCGGAAGTAAAGTGATGCGTCCGGCAGCATCGATCAACCTGGATGGAGTAGATATATTCGACTGCTGCCGCGGTGACTGCGCGGGGTTGAGGGAAGACCAGACCAGAAGAATTGAACACGTCAGCAATCCCCTTAATGAGCGGGGACGGAAAAGCCTCATCTCGTGGCTCCCTTAAGAATGGTTTTTGAGTGCGTCGATGATGGTCCCAAAGCCCGCGGGGCTCGCCGACACTGTGACATCAATGACATCGAAACGATCTGGTCCCCGAAGGGGACGGGAGCAAACGGAGAGCGACTTTTGACACAGCCTCCCTAGTATCCCCGCGCGTTGAACGCCTCGTGGTACTTAACCTCACCGTGCGGACATAACCCACTCAAATGCAGGCACAGAAATAGCTCCGGCGGTGCCCCTGGGAGAACCAGATCCGAGTTGGCATAAAATCCGAAGCGTGAATAGTACGACGGTGATCCGAGTAGCACACAGCCGTGGGCGCCGCGGCTTCGCAGGTTGGAGAGGCCGTGACGAACCAAGGCCTGCCCCGCCCCGCGCCTCTGAAATTGAGGAGCCACTGAAAGTGGGCCAAGGCCATACCAACCTACGGAACCATCAGGGATCGTGACTGGCGAAAATGCTACGTGACCGATGATCTGGCCTTCGGCCTCCGCGACGAGTGACAGGGACAGAGCTCCACTTTGACGGAGGCCCGCGACGATGAGTTGTTCCGTGTGGAGGCTGTGCGGATGCTTCAGGAAAGCTGCAGTAGTGATCTCAGCGATGGCCTGCACATCGGAGAAAATCTCTTCGCGAACTGTCAATTCACCGTTTCTCATGACTCAGACGCGATTCACAGTGACCCCACTAGATTGCTTGGGCGGCAAAACCTGATTCAAATGAGTCAAGTTCCTTAGGTCGCTTCAACTCAGAAAGCTGCAGCTGTCGTCGCAT
>JANNRD010000257.1:0-29168 GCA_031401095.1 Acidobacteriota bacterium | reverse complement strand
AGCCACCGCACTCCAAAAAGGGGTTTCTCCCTCCCTAACTGCATCACCATCGTGCGTTGTGTTATCTTCCTGCGTCATGATCAGAAGAATCGCAATTGCGCTCACCCTCGGACTGACCATTGGCTTCGGAGGAGCCCAGTCACCACCTCAACTCAAGGCCTTTGTCGGCGCCCAAATTCTCGATGGCACTGGGAGAGCTGCCATCCGGGATGGAGTTCTCGTGGTGCGTGACGGTAGGGTCGAGTCGCTTGGCCCAGCGCGCCGGCCACCGCGTGGAGCCGAGGTCATCGACCTCCGGGGCAAGTTCATCATCCCCGGATTGATCTCGACGCACGTTCATATCTCGGACGTCCAGGGAATCCGCCCGCCCGCCTATACCGACGACAACACACTGCGCCAGCTGGGAGTCTTCGCTCGTTATGGCGTCACTACAGTGCTCAGTCTCGGTGGAGAAAAGGAGCCCGCTTTCAAGGCTCGGCAAAGCCAGGACACGTCTGCCCTTGATCGCGCACGCATCTATCTTTCGGGCGATGTGATCGTTGGAAGAACGCCGCAGGAAGCGAGGGAGATGGTGGCGCGGGTCGCCGCCTCGAAACCCGACATCATCAAGATCCGCGTTGATGACAACCTCGGCACCGCGCCAAAGATGCAGCCAGAAGTCTACCGCTCCGTCATTGATGAGGCGCATCGCCGCGGATTCCGCGTCGCGGCTCACATCTTCTACCTCGATGATGCAAAGAATCTGCTTCGCGCCGGAGCTGATTTCATCGCTCACAGTGTCCGCGACAAGGAGATCGACGCTGAATTCATCTCGCTCATGAAGAAGCGGAGCATCCCATACTGTCCGACGCTGACCCGCGAAATCTCGACCTTCGTTTACGAATCGACGCCGGCTTTTTTCGCAGACCCATTTTTCCTGCGTGAGGCCGACAGCGAGGTCGTCGTGCAGTTGCGGGAGACTCAACGACAGGACGCGATGCGCAGGTCGCAGTCTGCTCAAACCTACAAGGCTTCCCTGATCATCGCCCGTCGAAATCTGAAGAAGGCTTCCGACGCGGGGTTGCTGGTCGTCATGGGGACCGATTCTGGTGCGTTTGCAAACCGCTTCGAGGGTTACTTCGAACACCTCGAACTCGAGATGATGGTCGAGTCGGGTCTATCTCCGGCTCAAACACTTCGCGCAGCAACGACCGATGCAGCACAAGCTTTGCGACTCGGAGCCGTAGGCAGGATCTCAAAAGGTAATTGGGCCGATCTGCTCGTCCTCGACAAGGATCCTTTGGCGGACATTCGGAATACACGCAGCATCGATTCGGTCTGGATCGCAGGCAACAGGGTAGGAGCCAGGTAGGCGCATGAACGAGACTGCATTAGCCGCGCGGGGAAGGGGTGAATGCGGATGCACGGAGCGAACAGAGAGCGCAGAGGCCCGGTACTTCTCCGCGCTCTCCCCGTTGTTATTCGGCCTTGCCCTTGCCAGCAACAAGCGGGTAGACAATGCCCGCGATGACAGCACCAGCAATTGGAGCAACCCAGAACATCCAGAGTTGCGCGAGTGCCCAACCCCCAACAAAAATAGCTGGCCCGGTACTTCGCGCCGGGTTGACCGAAGTGTTGGTTACTGGAATGCTGATGAGGTGTATCAGGGTCAGGCAAAGACCGATCGCAATCGGCGCCAGACCTGAGGGTGCTCTCTCGTCTGTCGCTCCGAGAATGACAAAAAGGAAAGCAAAGGTCAGCACGACCTCCGTTAGCAAGGCTGCTGCCAAAGTGTAACCTCCCGGTGAGTGCGCACCATATCCGTTTGAAGCAAGCCCTCCGGAAAGGTCGAAGCCGGCCTTACCACTGGCAATGACATAGAGGACTCCGGCGCCCGCGATCGCGCCCAGTACCTGCGCGATTACATAGGCAGGCAACTCGGATGATGGAAAGCGCTTGGCGACGCAAAGACCAACCGAAACCGCCGGATTCAAATGGCAGCCGGAGATGTGGCCGATGGCATAGGCCATTGTCAGGACCGTCAATCCAAACGCGAGTGAAACACCGAGCAGCCCGATGCCGAGATTGAAGCTCGGCTCACCGACACCGCCTGCAAGAAACTTGGCAGACAGAACCGCACTACCGCACCCGCCGAGAACCAGCCAGAATGTGCCGATAAACTCTGCCGCAGATCGTCCAGACAATGACACTCGAGACATCAGTTCCTCCTCTGGGGCGCGGCCTCTTCTTTTCAAAGATGGCGGCGCGATTTGTTGGGTTGGTTTAGCGTTGTTTGCTCGGGCGCACAAGACACCGGTTGGAGGTCCAACCATCGGGAGCCCCGATCAAAGGACAACAGGGAGAACATGGGCTCCAACACAGCCGTTGCTGTCCCTCTTGTCCGCAGTCCTTGCCACGCTCCAGACTTGTTGTACTATTATGCCGTGCTCGAGCGCAACCAGTACAACCAGCAGGTAATAGATTGAAATCAACAAGAATCCAGCTCTCCTGCGTGATCGTCTTCGCCGTCGCCGTGACCTCGGTCGGCCTGTTTTCAGGAAGAACGACGGGCACCGTGCCCAAGCCGGAGGGGTTTCGCAGGCTCCTTGAAGCGAAAGCGAGCCTCGCCCCTGGCGCAATCAAGACCTACCCCCTGCCCGCGCTTGATCCTGCCAGGACCTATTCGCTCAGCGTTTCGCTACCCGCACCGGAATCGCTTGGGGCGCGCGATACCTTGAGTGTCTCGCTGCGCGACGGCGTTAAGACGATTGCCGCGAAAGCACTCCATACCGGCGATCCCGATCTCTACACTCTTTTCCGACCGACAAGCGGGAATTGTCAGTTTCAAATCTCCTCGTCAGCCCGCGTTGCCATTGTGCACGAGGTTGTACTTCTCGAGTGGACCGCTACCAGGTCAGCGACGGCTGCCTTGGAGACAGAGCCCAATGATTCGTGGCGCGAGGCGAATGCGATCACACTCGGCCAGACTGTCTGGAGCACCGCCGATGACAAACCATACATTTCGCGGCTCGGAGAGGAAGGTGCTCAAGCCGGGACTCCTCCGTACCGGCAGCTTGCAACGAAGGGTGAGAAGCCCAGTGGCGATAGCCTCCCTGAGGGCGGTGTCGATTGGTTCAAGTTCACCTACGACGCGGATCAACCGAAACTCGTCTACTTCGAGGTTGACTTGTTTGAAAGAGACAACATCCCGGTCGATGTCTCAATTTTCACGATCGAGCAGGGCGAGGCGAAGGAGTACGAGCGCGGCAGCGATCCCGTCAGCCCACCACACGAAGTGCAAGCCCTGCCAGGCAACAAGTTCACAACGCGTGTCATCTCACGCGGCGCCTACTACCTGAGGGTCGACGCCAATCACCCGTTCTACCAGCTACGGACATCGGTTTACGATTTGCCGCCCTACAGCGATCCTCGACGCGCAGTGCGGGCGGGAATGGATTATCTGGTGAGCGCTGGCGAGAGCTGGCACGCCAACACACCACGACACGGTGGCATTGTCAGCCGCGTCTCGAGTGTTCATTCCGAAACAACGACGTGCATCGCCTGTCATGCGACGCATTTCACATCTCGCGGAGAGCTCATCGCCAGGCAGAACGGATATGCGGTTCTCAAGCGTCCACAACTGCAATTCCTGACGGAGCGTTTGTACAACAATCCGAGACCGTTTTACGGCCACCCGGAAGCGAGTTGGGCCCGTGTCATCAGTGCGTCGGCAAATGTCCTGAGCAGGCTCGCCGCGATTCTCAATCTCTACGAAACGGAGATCAGCGGAGAACGCCGACTGTCACTGCTCAAGGGCGTGGCTGGCTATTTGAAGATCTACTACAAAGGCCGCACCGTCTTGCCGCCAGACGAGAGCAACGGCAACACCCCGCTGGTGAGCACGTACGAAGTAGCCTTCTATAGCTGGAAGGTCTTTGATGAGCTTTATAAACAGACCGGGGAGGCCGAGTCGCGAGCCTATCGCGATCAGGTGAGATTGCTGCTCGAACAGGTTCAACATAAAAACCTGGTTGATCTCTGTTACCAGACAATTGCCCTCGCAACCATCGATCGCAACACTTCTGGTAACATTTATGCCGAGAAGATCCGTCGCAATGCTGAGCGGATTCTTTCGCTCCAGCGACCCGACGGTCAGTGGTCGATGCTCTTTGAGCCCGGCAGCCCGACAGTTGAGTTCCAGACAGGCCACGCGCTTTACACACTGGCACTCGCCGGCTACCGCGCCGATCATCCGGGCGTTGCTGCGGGATTGAAGGTGTTGCTCAATCGGCAACAGGAATTTGGTGGCTGGTTCGATCGACTGCAATCATACGAAAACTTCCGTACTCCGTTTCGTGAGACCCAGTTCGCAGTCATGGCGCTTTCGGAGTTTTACAAGGGTGCGGTGACAGCGCGCGGTTGGAACGCCGGCTTCGAACCGCTACCCGATCGACTGGCCGAGAGCGATCAGTTGCTCCGCCTCGATCAGATGGACCGCGTGTGGGAACAGCCGAGCGAGCAGTTGAGACGCGGTTTGATCGACGGATTGACGAGTGCCGAAGCGCTCATGCGACTTGCGGCGGCTTCGGCTCTTGGGCGCGTCGGCCGAGCGGAATCGCTCGCCTCGCTCGGTCGAGCGCTCGGCGATCCGAACAAGATGGTGCAGCTCGCTGCGGCTCAGTCGATTCGTCGCATCGCAGTCCGCAATCAAACGGGATTTGGTGAGATCGAACGCGGTCTGAGCAGCCGCAACGCCCGCGCTCGCTGGGGAGCAACGCGCATCTTCGCCGAACACTTCTCGGCTTTGACTGACCGAAGCGAAATAGCCGAACAATTGATCCGTCTTCTGTCCGATCCGCAGGTAACGGTCAGGATGCAGTCGGCAAAGGCACTCACGCAGTGGTTCTATTGGACGAAAGACGAATCAATAAGGGACCGGATCGCCGATGCCTTCGTGACTCGGATGGCCGTGCGTGAGCATCCGTGGATGCGCCGCAACCTGCTGGAAGGCTTCTATAGCCTCGCAGATGAGAACGTCAGATATCTATACGACAACTGGATCGCGCTCATCGCGCAGGATGAAGACCGGGCGCAGGCGATCAAAGGACACCGAGATGCCAGCCGGAAGATGGCGGAGCGGATCGCACGAGCGCTGACGACCGGTAACGAACTTCAGCGCGAGGGTCTGCTGCGCGGGCTCACTGAGTTTCACCTGAGAACGGGTGGCTATGCCAATGCTGGCCGGTATACGCGCATCGGTAACGATGTCGAGACGGTCAAGTTTTACCAGGAGGGAGCACGGGCGCTGGAACGCGCCCTGGCGCCGCTCCTGCGATCCCCGCGGGCTGAACGACGCCAGCAAGGGACGCTCGCAGCCTACATGTTAAGAGACACCGAGCTTCTCGATCTGCCCTTACTGGTGATGGAGCGGCTGATCGACCCCAACGCGGAGGTGCGCGGCGTGGCGGCGGAATTCTACAAAGCGCTGCCGCTCAAGATTGTCGACCGCAACCGGCGTCAGGCTGTGACGGTCCTGAGGGCGCTGCTCTCAAGCGGTCGGGCTGACGCTCAGGTAGCCGCGCTCGATCGCATCAAGGTGCTTGGACCGGGATTTGCCGTAAGTGAGCGTTTCGATACAGAGATCAAGGAGTTCGTCCTCGGCGCAGATGACAAAGTAGCCCCTGCCGCATTGCGCGCGCTCGCCGACTTCCCTGCCCTCAGCCAGGACCCGCGTGTCCAGGACCGTCTTGCCCGGGCTCTCGCATCGACGGACCAGGAGTTGTTGCGCGCTGGGGTGCAACTTGTATTCGCGCGCGCCGAGTTACGCAATCCACGATCGGTGGCGGCTGCACTTGACACGTTATTCAACACGGAAGACCCGGGGAAGCGCCGCCTGATCCTCGCGCTCATCGGCGCGCAGACGGGTGTCGAGAATGATCTCCGGCTGCTCAATCTGGTAGTCGAGTCGCTCAGTGACCGTGACGAGCAGGTCCGCATCGCGGCGCTTGGCGTAGTCCGCCGCGTGAAGACGTTGATGGCGAATGCAGGGATCCGGGCGTCCGTAGGCAAGCTGACAAAGGATCCGAACCAGCGGTTGCAGGGACAGGCGATCGCACTTTACCAGGGGCAGGATGGCGCGAGCATTTCGGTTGACGGGACGGATTCGAGCCGGCCGCTTGACTATGAGTTTTTCGTCAAGCGAGTCATGCCGATCCTCGAGCGGAAGGGAGTCGATGGGAACGCGTGTATCAATTGCCACTCCACACACACGATCTTTCGTCTTCACTCACCGGATGGGAACGGACAGTACAGTGATGCGTTGCTGCGGGAGAACTACGGTTCAGCGCTGAGGGTGGTGGATCTGTCGTCTCCGGAGAACAGTCTCATGCTGCGCAAGCCGACGAGTAACGCCGAACAGGAAGGCGTCGTCGGGGCGAAGAAGCTATCGCATGGTGGGGGCCAGCGTTGGCCGGGCGCTGATGATGCGGCTTACAGGACTATTCTCGACTGGATCAATGGAGCGCGGCTGGCGGTGAAGTAGAGAGGCACGCGGTCCGCTTTAGCCTGCTGTCTCAGCCACTCTGGCACCCCCAGGTCGAAGTCGGCTCAGTTGACGAGCGTGCCTTCGGGGCTGACCTTGATCTCTGATATCTTCCCGGCCGTTCTGACGTGCGCCTCGTAGGCAACGATGGCGCCATCCTTTGTGATCGACTCGACCATCAGGACGCGCCCCTTGCCGGCCCGTTTGACAATCTCGGTTCTGACGACCGCGGGAAGTGCATTGAGAGCGATCTGCTCTTCGATCGCGACTATCTTGCCGGCAGGGTCCATCAACACATCCTTGTTGTGCCCGTTGACCCGGAGCTCGGCTTCATAGAAGGTCTGGCCACCCTCGACCTCTTTGGCAAGACCGCGTACGACCGCGCCCTTGCTTTGTTCTCGAACGGTCTGCTGGACGGGTGCTGGCAGGTCCTTCATGGTCACGCGGACCTCGGTCTCCTGGCCGAGCGCCGGAATTGCCGTGAGCGCGACAAAGGCGATAGTCGTCGCAAAGAGAGAAACCGTCGTCTTGTAGCTTTTCATTGTGAGCCTTTCCCAAACTTACGTGTTGGTTACTATTGACCACCGGCAGCGGCGCTGACTTTGGCAATCACCCCTTTATCGAGAGCGTTTCCCGCCGCATCGAGAGCCCAGAAGGACAATTTGTCGGCTGTTGCTTCAAAGTACATAAAGCTAGTTACCTGGTCATTGCCAGCGGCAAAGATGGGAGTCTTCCGATCAATATCTCCCTTTCGTAATTGACCGCCGGCCCCGGATACGAAGTAGTGCACTCCGGATTGAGGTTTCGTACGTTCATAGGTGTGGTCATGGCCGGCCAGAACCACTGACACTCGGTACTTGATAAAGAGAGGCTCGAGCAGGGCGCGGAGCTTTATGTCAGAGCCGTGCGTTGTGCCGGACGAATAGATGGGATGATGCAAATAGGCGATCTTCCACGATGCCTTTGAGATCGAGAGCGCAGTTTCCAGCCATTTGAGCTGCACTTGATCGAGGGCGGTGGAATCAAGCGCGAAGAACTCCACCAGATCATTGGCCCGTGTAAACGAGCGGTATGCGTGACCGTTCATATTGAAGTTCGGGTACTTCAGTTGGGCTTGGCGGCCGCTCCGGACATCGTGATTGCCCAGTACGGCGTGGAAGCGTACGCCGCGCTTGATCAATTCTGCATAAGGGCGTTCGAACCTTTCGCGAAAAAGCCCGGCACTCCCGTCGGGGTAGATGTTGTCACCCAGCATGAGCACGGTATCGAATGGATGCGAGGTATGCCAGTTGACAATCTCGGTGGCCAGCCCAATCTGGCTGGGTGTGCCGGTGCCCGAATCGCCAAAAGCAACGAAGGGGAAGGTCTCGGGGTTGGGCGAGCTGGCCTGATTGTCTGGACCAGCCCAAACCGCCGCAGCCAGAAATGCCGCGAGAATCAAGACAAGAGAAGTTGCTAAACGTGACCTGCTATTCACAAATTCCTCCAGACTGAAGACCTTTTGAAGTGGGGATTCGTTGACTACCGCTTTGGACCGCATCTTTGAACACCCAGGAAAGAATACTGAATCAAAGATAAACGCAGATTAAACTGTCGGGGACCGTATGCGCCTGCCCTCCAAACGCAAGAATCAACAACGCCCTGATAGCCAGGAGCGTTTCGCCTCATTCTGGCTCCTCAAGCAATGCGCTTCTGGAAAGCAACTCGTCAGCCAGTCTCAGGTGAAGCAGTGGGAACGGCCTTCCCATACCATCGAGTTCTGATCGGCTCTCGATTCGAAAACCGAGATGCAAGTAGAAACCGATGGCCTGCCCGTTCGGCTCGTTGACATCGACCACGCTGGCTCCGCCGGCGGTCATCGCGTGGCTCACAAGTCGACGTCCGACGCCAGTGCCGCGCCATGTCGGATGGACGAAAAGCGCCTCAATCTTCCCCTCCGCAAAGCCAACAAAACCGACGAGCAGGCCTTGCACATCGCGCACGCAAACCAGGTTAGCCAGCCGCCGAAGCTCATTCTGCACGTGTGGCTTGAAGAAATGAATATCAGCCTCAGTCAGAAAATGATGAGTCGCGCGGACAGATGTCTCCCAAACTTCGGCGATCCATGGAAAGTCGTTGCTTTGCACAGCGTGCACACCTTCCCGTAAGGGTTGACGCCGTTCCGGAGAATCAGCCTTCGAAGAGTTATCCATTTTCATTCTGACTGGGGCTCGCATTCGAAATAATGCGCCACAAGCGCCAGTCTCCGTCAATCAGTCGCCAGATGCCAATAAACTTACCGGTCTGAATCCTTGAGACATCGTTCGTGTCCGGTGTGAAGCGATAGGTGCCCTCGACGACTGCGAGGTCCGCGCATTCTGCAACAGTCACCTGCCGGGAATCGAAATGAGGCGCGAAGCGCGGAGATTGCTCAAGCAACTGACCATAGAAAGCTCGAATGGCAGCTCGCCCGACAATCGGTTGGAGGTCTGGTAACAACTCCTCGGCATCTTCAGCATAGATCGCCATCATGCCATCGAGGTCGCGCCGCGTCGCAGCCGCAATCCATTCCTCATCGAGTGCTCGAATCGTGGCAGCACATTGTGCCCGTACTGACCGCGTCGCAACCTGCAGCCCATCCCCCGCATCCCATTCACGGTTTCGATCACCGGGTCTTGCAGGCGCCGGCTGATTCGGTCCCAGATTGTCGGGACTGATGTCGGCATAGACAAAGTTCTCCGGCGGCACGGGAGCTCCGGCCAGCCTTCTCAGCATTGCCAACTGACCCGCATGGGTCATTGCGTCAGAGAAGGGTCCCTGCAGCAATCGCTCCGGCGTGATCTCCCGAAACGGAGTGCCATTCTCGATGTGCCATGCGAGTTCCTCAATCGTGGCGTGGAGTCTGAGCACCTCGTCCTCAACGCTCGAAAGCGGTTCCGGGTTGTACTCTCCCCCGATAAAGAAGGTTCGAGCGTAGCCAAGAACGCTCTCGATATGTCGAATCAACTCAAGCGGTGTCCTGACACTCGGCTCCGCACGAAAGATATAGTAGGCTTGGGGAGCGTCGCGAACCGCCTTCTGCGTTCGATAAGCCAGGGCTGCAAGGAAGTGACGAAGTAGTACCCGCTTGTCGTCCACGATCGAACCTCTCTCTCAAAACGCTCTTGCGCCGGCGCACACGTGGCATCTCGTTAGGCTGCCGACTCGAGTCCTGAGTCAAGAGACAGCACGAGTGTCGTGTGGTGGCTCAAGGCACGGTCGTTGGCCATTCTCAAGCTGGCTGTCGTTCACCAAGACAGTAACAAAGTCCGTCCGGCGCCACGACGAAGAAGACTTTGAACGAGGTGTCTCCGTGCCGGTCAGTCCTGAAATCGGCGTCTTCTTTTTTGAAGCCCTGGGACTTCAGCTCAGCGAAGGCAGCTTCCACACTATCGACTTCAAAGAAGCACCCTTCCTGACTCGGATCGCCCCCGTTCTCAGCCAGACCTATCTGGATCCCGTCCCGACCGAGTACCGCAGATTTGCACGGCGACTCTTTCCGTGACACGACGTGGAATCCCATGATCGTCTCGTAGAAGGGGATGGCTTCATCGAGGCTCCTCACGGGCAGGTTCATCTCGTCCTCACAATATGGTGCGGCGGTCTTAAACACGGCGTTCATACTGGTCTCCTTTGATTCACTCGCAGCGCCGCACGAAACTTGGTGTTCATGTTCTGTCTTGAGTCATTCCCCATCCCTGGTCCGGACCCTCACGAGATCTGCCGCGTGCGAGTCGCACAGCTAAACCTTAAACTCCGCGCCCGCAACTTTACGCAGAATGGTCAGCGCGAGGCGCGCGGTGCAGCAAATTCAATCGTATTGCCATCAGGATCAGAGATAAGCATGATCCTGGCGATTGTCCCGAGGTCAACGGGCGGAACAGTGACCTTCACCCCACGCGCCTTCAAAGCCTCGTATGTCGCATCGACATCCTTGACCATGAAAGTGAAATATCGAATACCCAGTGCCGCACCGATCGGACCCGTGCGCGTCGGCCTCTCGGTCTTCGGGGCCCAGAACTTGATCGTCGTGGCGCCGGCTTCGAAGAAGTATTCCATTGTGTCAGCCGCAAAGTTGGCTGGAAGGAGGACGCCTGGCCGCTCCTTGAGGCCGAGTACCTTGCCATAGAACTCGCGAGCCTTCTCCGCGTTCGAGACTGTCAGCCCAATCTGAACCCTGTCGAACTCGCTCTGTCTCTCGCCATAGTCGAGCAGTTCGATCCGATTGCCATCGGGATCATTGACGAAGGCGAGTCCCCGGGCCTCAGTCCCCGCCGGGCTGAACTTCGGCGCGGTGAATCCCAATTCAGTGAAGTGCGATGCGAGGGCTTCGGCATTCCTGATGTAGATCGTCAGCAGCCTGATGCCATTGGCCGACATCGTGCCTTTCTCGACTGCCGGCGGAGCGGTCGGAAAAGTTCGGAGCTTGATGACTGTGTATCCCGCCTGGTAACGCACCATCGTGCCGCCACCCGGCAACTCGATCGGCAGTGCTGGCAACGGCCTCAGGCCAAGCGCGTCACCGTAGAACTTCTTGGCCTTCTGCATGTCGCTGACAACAACGCCAACGTCGAGCCCGGGTTTGGCCATTTCAAATGGCATGGTTGGCATGGTCGGTTTCTCCTGACCGCTGGCATCCAAGTGAGCGGACGTTGCGATCGCCAAAAGCAGCAGAAGCAGTAGGGGTCTCAGTCCTATGTGTGGACTCACGCTCATCTCCTCCTTGCCCTGATTGACGGGCGTATCAGCGCTGCAGAAAGCCCTTATCGTTAGTCTCGTTGTCGGTAACCTCGAGGGATCAATGCCTTTGATGCAGGTCCATTATCCGCCGATCTCGCTCAACTCAAAGTCAAATCGTCCAAAGAGTACGATTTGTCCACTGACGGGTCGAGAGATCGAGAGGCGCCGGGAGGCCGGACCCGAAGATACGCGAAGCAGGGTGATTCTGGTGAGAGTCCTCACGCACCTACTGCGCAAAAGTGCGCGTTCAGCGCATCCGCCAACCTCGCTGGTCGCCTCCTAATCCGTTCAAATACCGGTGCCCACCTTGCCTATTCTTTGGGCACGGTGCTTGCCTTTCAATGGTCACAGGGAACCCGGAAAAATACCAAGAGGTTCCAGAGTTTCTTTTCTCATCTTTCTAATGATGAGAGGTGTTTCGATCAGAGGAGGTGTGCAATGACAGGCAAGGGTGCCACTTCAATGGCTCCGCGGACCTCTCGCGAGGTGACCGCGTTCGATCCGTTCCAACAGATGCAGGAACGGCTTAATCGAGCCTTTGGTGAGGGTTTTGATCCGTTTTTCAAAGGACTGCCGCGGGAGAATTGGTCGCTTTCGACCTGGGCTCCGGTGTGCGACATCTACGAAACCGAGAACGAGATCGTGGTCAAGGCTGAGTTACCCGAGGTCAAGAAAGAGAACCTCAAAGTCGCGGTTGAGAACAACGTGCTGACCATCCACGGAGAACGCAAGTTCTCCGAAGAGACAAAGCGCGATAACTATCATCGCGTCGAGCGCAGCTACGGAGAGTTCATGCGAAGCTTCACGCTCCCGAACTTTGTCGACACGGCGAAGATCAACGCAGAGTTCAAGGATGGAATGCTCTGCATCAAGCTCGCGAAGAAGGAAGAGACCAAACCAAAGAACGTCGAAGTGAAAGTTACCTGAGTTACCGGCGATTCCAGTGAGAGGAGGTCCTTAACGAAAGAAACTACAGCTTAGTCCAGCCTGGGAAGTAAGGGCGAGAAAAACGGTCACTTCTCCGGCTGGACTTTAATCAGTCAAAGGGTGCAGCTTTCTGAGGGGGCGTAGACCATGCGTCTGACGAAGAGGACTTATGAAGATAGTGGTTGCTTATGATGGCTCGGAATGCGCTGACGAGGCTGTCAGCGATCTTGCTCGAGCTGGTTTGCCGGAGGGTTCAGAGTTGACCGTCGTTTCGGTTTGCGAGACATGGCTGCCGCCCGTGTCGAGCCTCGAGTTTGTCGGAGGGATAACGGCCTTCGAAGAGTTTGGCGTTCTCGTGCGGCGTGCGGCAGGTCGTTTACACGATCTCAATCCGAAGTGGAAGATAACAACAGAGCTATCCATTGGCTCAGCGGGCTCTGTCGTCGTTGAAAAGGCCGATGAGTGCCATCCTGATCTGATTGTCGTCGGTTCGCACGGTCATCGCGGGTTGGGGCGTCTGCTCTTTGGCAGTGTCTCGCAGTACATCCTGCACCACGCTCGATATTCAGTCAGGATCGGACGGAAGGCACCCGGACCGCGCAGCCCGAATCAGCGTTTAATCGTCGGGATTGACGGCTCGAAGCACGCCACCGCGGCGGTTGAGGCCGTCGCCAAGAGAAAGTGGCCAGCTGGGACCGAGGTGCGATTGGTCAATGGAGCTTGGAAGATACCAATGGCAGCATCGGAGCCAATGCTGGCTCAGATTACTGCTGCCGTGGCCCGGGAGCGGACCTGGGTGCAGGAAGCACTTGACAAGGCAACCGAGACCCTGACGCAAGCAGGATTAGCGGTCTCGGTTGTCGTGCGGGACGAGGAACCGCGACACCTTTTGTGCCGGGAGGCGGAAGAGTGGGACGCCGATTGCATCTTCGTCGGCTCGCGTGGGACCGGGAGGCTCGAGCGGCTTTTGATCGGGAGTATTTCCTCTTCCGTGGCCGCGCGCGCGAATTGCACCGTCGAGGTTGTGCGGGCACCGGGCTAGGAATCCCCTGGATTGTCCAAGTCAGACAGAAGGTGAGACAGAAGGCGAGGAGGAGGCGATGCGCAGCAAGAAACCGTATACGAATGAGACCTTTACAAAACGAGTCGATCACGAAGCTGGCCGACACCGACCAACGCGAGCCCTGCCAGAACCCGCAGTCTGTAAGGTCTGCGGGGATGTCTATGCTAATCGCCGCTGGTCGAAGCCCGACCCGGATCGGGTCGGCGATAAGCACCCGCATTTTCGACCTGCGACCGAAGTCGTTTGTCCTGGATGCACTCGCGAACGCAGTGGAGTGCCCAGTGGCTATGTTCACCTTGAAGGTGCGTTTCTGCTTCGACACCAGGAGGAGATTGAGCGACTGGTCAACAATGAAGCCGCTCGCGCGGCCGAGGACAATCCGCTGGCTCGAATAATGAATTGGGAGAGGGATGACAAAGGCCGTCTAACGGTGACAACAACCACGGAACACCTGGCACAGCGTCTGGGACACGCAATTGAGAAGGCGTTCGATGGAGAAGTCCGTTACGACTTCTCACACGAGAACAAATTGGCTCACGTCTGGTGGCAACGGGCTTGACCCTTAACAAGTTGACCTCCGGACTCGAGGCGGACTCGAAGCGGCCCCCCTGCGGGCCGCTTTCCTGATTCAGACGCGCACAATCTCGACTGAACAGGGTGCGTGGGAAATGACCGCGTGGGAAACTGACCCAAGCACGAAACGTCGCAATCCACCCAAGCCCTGTGACCCGACCACTATCAGATCCGCATTCCATTTCTTCGCGACATCAATGATCGCCTCAGCTGCGTGACCGCCGGCGATCTCAAAGCTCAAATCGAGGGGTTTGGGTCGATCCGCGTTGTTCTCACGCAGCCGGGAGAGGGCCCTGTGAACCGAAGCCTCGGCCTGTTCTGTCCCCATCTGTTCCAGTCGCGCATAAAATGTCGGCGCAATCGCGCCCTCGAGTGACGCCGGAGTCGGTGCGAGCTGGATGGCTGAAATGACGCGGACTTCGGTGCCAATCGGCCACGGGCGCTGGTCAACAGCATCAACCGCCAGCTCACTGAATGACGATCCATCGGTCGCCAGCAATATCCTCGGAGCGAGATTGACGTTAGGATCGCGGCTCAGCCGGCCCGGTCGGGCTACCCTCACCGAGCACTTAGCGTGTGTCGCCACCGCGAGAGAGACTGAACCGAGCCAGATTCGCTCGAGGCCGCGGTAGCCATGCGTTCCAAGCATGATCAGGTCCGCTCCCCAGCTCTCGGCCTCATCCAGGATTCCCTCTTTAGACCTCGCTTTGACAACGGTCGAAGTAACCTCAGTGCGCCCCCGGTTGAACTGATTGAATCGCGAGAGGGCATTTGCGACGTGTCCAATTCCCAATTGTTCAAAGACCTGGTCCCAGCTCTCGAAGTTCCCCCTGGAATCCTCCAGCGACCACCGACCACCCTCCGTTGGAACATCGACAGCCGTCATGATCCTGACGCTGCTGCCATCAGGCCACTCCATCCTTCCCGCTTCGGCGGCCGCCGCGAGACTGGAATCTGAACCATCGATTGCCAGCAGAATCTTCATGGTGTCTTTCTCCTCGCGCTGGGGTCGCGAATAACCCTTACATGGCCCAGTTCTTCTCCAGACTCGCGGCCAGGGGCTCGTATCTCGCGTATTCCCGGGCACCATCCATGAGAGCCAGCGTCAATCGTGTCTTCGCGGTTTCGTTCATCATGTCCTCTGCCAGCTTGAAGAGAACAGCGTCTTCCTGCTCCATGTGGCGGATCAGGTGTTCCCTGAACCTGGTTGCGGCTGCAATGAAACGAGCGGCCGAGGCCGGGTTTCCCTTGTCGTGTTGACCAATCGCCAACTCAAGTTCGGCGATCAGTTCCTGCTCGACTTCGTGTTCGCCTCGGATGAGGCCGAGAACGCCATCTTCGCCGCGAATCCCAAGGAGTTCCAATGCCGGGAAAAGGAGCTCTTCTTCCCTCGCATGGTGAAATCCGCCAGCGAAGTCACGAAAGAACTCCAGGATCACCAAGAGTACTTCAACCGGCACATGCTCTCCAGCTCGGAGGCGCAGACAGATGCCGTCGAGTGCCCGCAATGACTGTTCGATGACACGGTGTTCGTGTTTCAGCAGATGAGTGGGTCGTGACATTCTTCCCTCCAAGTCTTGCTACGCATCGCATGAGGCAAGTCAGGGACCAGTGAGGAGTGCGCGGGGGGTACCTGGACGCCTCTCTGTGAACGAAGAGGCTGGCCAGGTCAATTCCCCAGCTTCCATTAGCTTCCAATCGCAAAAACAGTCTGCGGAGTTGGAAAATTCCGGACTGTGGCGGTATTCTCCACACCAGACCAACGAAAAATCACCCTGGACCGAATTCAGCGAGGACACATGTTTCCATCGAAGCCAGAGCCAGATCATCGTCGGGCGATTGCGCTCGCTGTTTGTGTGACGCTCGTCCTTGTGGTTGCCTGGTGGGGCAGTACCGAAGCCAGTCGCGCTCAGCCCAATCGGCGCATTTCGCGAAGCCGAGTTGATCTTCAGTTTCAACGGCGATGGGAGAAGCGCCTCGAGCTCGAGCGCGGCGAGACATTTGAGCTCTCCGTCAGCCTCCCGCAACCATCCGCGCTTCCGCCCAACGGCCGACTCCGTGTTCGTTGGTCTCTACTTGAAGAGAAGAAGCAGGCTGGTTCACCGACCTCGCTGCCTTCGCTGCTTCCGCGGGCTCCCGACGCGTTCGGCATCTACACAAAGCCGACAGCCGACTGGTCCAAGACCCTGCACGCGCTCGACCCTGACGTCTACATTGTCTATCGCGCCCCTGCCTCCGGATTGTATTCATTGGAAATCACTCCGGTCAGCGATGAGGGCTCTGTTTTCGAGGGTTCGCGCTGGCGCGAAGACGGCATTGCTCCACAGGCTGTTCCATTTCCGCGTCTGACGCCGTGGCCTGCAACGACATCTGTCCCGCTTTCGGTCATCATCAATCCGCTCGAACTGGATGCGACGGAGGCGCTGCAGGCGAGAGTGCATGTCGAGATGGAGCCGAACGACACCCCTGAGCAGGGACAGGAAATCCGTCTCCCAGAGGGCGAGGGGATTCAGGCGATCAGAATCACCGGCGGCGCCGACGACATCGAGTATTTTGACAACGGACTGGTGGGCAAGTCAGGCGACGACTGGTTTCGTCTTGTTTTCACAGGGAAAGAGCCCCGTCTGCTGACCGGCACCCTCATGATCCCGGATCAGACGCTCGCCGCGCAACTCCGGTTCTACGCGCTCGAAAGCTCTGGTGCGCTCGTCGAATACACCGAAGGTCGCAATGACAACGAGCGGACTCATCAGCAAAATGAGCAGCACCGCACCGCGATCAATCGCCTGATAAGGCCGGGAGGGACATATTTCCTTCGCGCTGAGGCCAACGCGCCGGGATACGAGATCGAGTTACGCGTCCTCAAGACGGCGCCATACGACGATCCGCGAATGGCTGTGCGACAGGCGATGTACGATCACCTTGGTCAGGTTGATGCCTGGCTCACCAATCGCCCACGCGGCGCCTCGGTCGAACGGCGGATTCGCGACACCGGCAATCTCATGGGTACTCACTGTATGAGCTGCCACACGCAGTCTGGCGTCTGGGGACCATCGGTCGCAATCGAAAACGGCTACCGAGCCGAAAACATCCAGAGCTTTCGCCGGCTGATCAATGTCATGTATGAATCGTTGCGTCCGACGAACTACCTCAAGGACGCCGCGAATAACACGAGTCTTGCACCGCTGGACATCGGCGATGGCCCGGCCGGAACGCGCGTCGCAGGTCACAATGTCTGCACCGCCGAGCGAATAGCGCCTGCGCGCAAGCTTCATTCAATGCAGGCGATTCGCGCCGCCAATCACACGCTGCAGACTGCCGATCCCAGCGGCATCAACGCAGCAGGACCGGGCTCAAATGTGGGGCAGTCTGTGGTCTATAACTATGCGGGCGAGATTCTCCGTGTTGCCTGGGATCGGACACACCATCCGCGTTACTTCGCCGCGATCGAGGAGAAGGCCGAGAAGATGCTCGGCGTAAATCCGCGCTACAGCGACGACCTCTCGCATCGCATCGAGTTCTTCAGAAGGTTCTTCCCGCGGAATTATCTGGCGCAAAGCGAGAAAGCGCGCGTGCTCCAGACAGCCGTTCCTGCGGATCCACCGGAAGGGCCAGCACCGAAGGCCTCAACTGATGGAAAACCTGTCGAGCCACCTCCCGCACGCTTTCCCAAATACCAGCTCAAGGGGGCAAGCGAGGCGCAGAGTCTCTGGGCTCGAATTCAGGAACAGCTAAAGAAGGATGAAGGTCGGCTTCGTGCGATTCAGAACAGCGATGGTTCGTGGGGCTTCGATCCGGGTAAGACCACGGACGGCCAGACGTGGAAGACAAACGGCGAGTCAGATCCCGCTCCGACTGCGCTCGCACTGATCGCTTTTCAGGCTCTAGGTTATGACGCAGAGGACAGGGCCGTGGCGCGAGGTGTTAGAGCGCTCCTGCGTGCCCAGGATCCATATGGTCGATGGAACAAGAATGCGCTCACCGGATTTGTCACTACAGCATATTCGCTGCACGCGCTCTCGAGGCTCTATCCGGAAACGCCTCTCAAGGATCGAGGTGAGGTACCCACCCTGCACCGCGGAGAACCCCTTTTGCGAGCGATTGCGCGCGCGCGCGACCTTTCACACACCACTGATAAATCTCGTTTGGACTCGATGATTCAGTCCGCCGCGCACCCGAGCCCGCAGGTTCGCTTCTGGGGTGCGATGGCGCTTGGCTCCGTGCATGACGAACGAGGAGTGACGGCACTTATCCGGCTCATGGGCGATCCCGTGAAGATGGTTCGTGATGCGTCGTCGTCGGCGATGGAGCAGACGTTGCTCGACGACATCGGCTTTGCTGCCGTCTTCGCTGCCTACGAAACAGGAAATGATATGACGCGCGAAAGCGTCCTCAAGGCATTAGGGATGCGCGCGGATGCGGTCATGACGCAGCCACGCTTCGATAAGCAGAGGCTCATGCGTCTCGTCGACCGGGCGCTCAACACGGATCGGCATCCCGGCGTGCGCGCGTGGGCGGCGAAAGCGGCGTGGCAATGGTGGGTCTGGAACCCACCGATGCGCCAGGCAATTCAAGAGGCCTGGGAGAAGAGGCTTCTCTCCTCCGAGCCGAACGTGCTGGTCGAGAACTGCCTGCGCTACCAGAGTCACTCTCTCTTTGTCGCCAATGGGCACAAGTCCAATGGCAGCGAAGAGCACCAGTACAAGGAACTATCGAAGCTCTTCAGATCGCTTGAAGCGAAGCTCGACGATGCGAGGCTTCCCGATTCGAGAAAGGACAGGCTGGCGCGACGCCTGGTCGCGATAGCCGCGACTTTCTATAACGCGGCGGGCGGGGACGGCGGACCGGGGCAGATGGGCTACATCACCGATGGCAGCGCCGAGATGATGGGCAAAGCAACGATGCGCTTGTGGAGTCTGACGGGCAAAGCAGACATCCCGGAACTGCGTCTGGTACTCGAGGGAGCTGCAAACGTCGCGTACCAACCACTGCAGGACCGTATCATTGATTACTCGACAAGCGGCCCGGAGCAACTGCGAACGCTGGCAGCCGCAGCCGTCTCCGATCCAAGTGCCGTGACGTTGCCCGGTGTCCAGGAGAAGGTCGAGCCGCTGGTCGAACAGATTCATCGTGGCGCGCTGGACTACGATCGGCGCCAGACTCTGTCGCAGCCCATATTGCGACTCTTCTCCCGTGCCAGATGGGCGGTACCGGCGACCACTGAACAACGTGAGCTGCTCTATCGTCTGCTGATTCCAAAGCACAGCCCAGACCCGAGTGCTGACGAGATGAAGAAAATCCTGGATGCCGCGGCGGCAGCGGTCAGGCCGATGGGCTTGCCCGATGCCGACTGGTATGTCGCCGATCGGATGGGAGCGATGCTCGCATCCAACTCTGATCTACACACCGACGTGCTGCTCCGGTTCATTCCTGGCGCGACGAAAAACCCCCTGACTAGTCACTTCTGGCTGCCAAGCGTCGGTTGGGTGACCACTTACGGTGACCCGCTTCCTGAGATTGAATATGCCGGCAATGCTCAAGGAGGCAAGCAGTCGGGCCTCTCAAAGGAGATCGAGGCGGCGCGCGACCGAGCGATCGAGCTTTACTTGAAGATGCTTCAACCCGAGACGCCCGTCATGACCCGCAGCATCGCGCTGCGAATGGCGAGTATCACAGCCATTCGCAAGAACCCGACGGTCCAGCAGGCTTTGCGGAAGCTGGTTGAATCCGAGAAGAACGACGCCGCGCGCAGTGCGCTTTACGGCACAGACGAGGGAATCTGGCTCAACGATCTGCAGGAAGCACTGCGCAAGGAACCGCTGGCTGCCGGCGTCCCCAATCTCCGGGATGCGCAGGGCCGACCCAGCCTGTCTCCTCAGTTCGTGGCCAGCTTCCGATACTTCAGTGACTACGTCATACCAGAGCTCAACCGGAACCAGCGACAGGACGAGATGTCCTGTTTGAAGTGTCACGCGGTCCCGGGCCGCGTGCCTTCAATGGAATTGGCGGCTCTGGATGGCGCCGGTCCGGGCTCGCTGCCGAAGGTGTTGAAGAACTACCTCCTCCTCCAGCAGCGCGTCAATCTGAACGATATCGAGGCAAGCAAACTGCTGCGCAAGCCGCTCAACGTTCAGACTGGAAAAGAAGACGGTCATCAGGGAGGACGACGATACGTGCCGGCTGAGCGAGGCTATCAAATCATCCGTCGGTGGGTGTTGGATCAACCACGCGTCATGCAGAACACGAGGTAGGCCGAAGGAAGGAGGAAATCCGGCATGCGGCCTCTGTCAGCAGGTCAGGGTTTGACGCTGGGTTCGAGTGAGACAACCGCCCCCTCTCATCCCGGTAATCGTTGATCGTCGCGGTGAGCGTCAAGGAAGGCTTGGTTCCCCTTCGCCGCGCACGATCTCGACCGAGCAGTTTGCATGGTTGGCCACAGCCAGCGAGACAGAGCCCAGCCAGAAACGCCTCACACCGCGATGGCCGTGTGAGCCAAGGACGATCAGATCTGCTCCCCACCGCGCACCTTCTTCCACGATGCACTCGCGCGCTCCTCCGTTGATGATCTCCGTCACAATCTGCAGCGGCGCGGCGCGATCAGCATTCGTTGAGCGAAGCGTCGCTTCCGCTGCCGCGACAGCGTCCTGCGCAGCAGTTTGTTGCTCGGCCAGGCGTTTGAGGTAGTAGCTGTCCGGAACCAGCGAAGCCACCGGCGCCGGTGCGAGATGCGCCTCGACGACCGAGATGATCTTGACCTCGCTGCCCGTGGGCCAGGGTCGCTCCGCAACCGACCTCACGGCTGTCAGACTTGAATCTGAACCGTCTGTTGCAATTAGTATTTTCATAAGACTCCAGCTCGAGGGCTCAACGATCGCCGCTCACTGATTGGGGTCGCCCTTCTCACGTAGTTGCGTCGGATAAGACCGGGGCTTGTGGTGTGTCTTGCGAACCCGATCTGTAGATCACAGCGAGACAGACCAGCGAAAAGATGCTGAGCAGGATAAAGCCCAGCGTGAAGCTCCCGGTCAGCTGGCGAATCGCTCCAAGCAAGAGCGGGGGAAAGAACCCGCCGAGCCCGCCTGCGGCTCCAATCAATCCCGTCACTGACCCCACTGATTGTGGAAAGTACTCCGGCACAAGCTTGAAGACCGCGCCGTTGCCCAGGCCAATCGCCGCCGCCATCCCGAGCGCCCCTATCGTGAACGGCAGGATCGTTGGACAGGCCAGGAATACTGCCATCGCGGCCGTCGTCGGAAAAACCCAAAGCAGGATGGTTCGCCCGCCGATACGGTCCGCGAGGATACCACCGAGCGGACGCATCAAGGTTGCCAGCAGGACAAACCCGGCAGTTCGCGCGCCGGCATCGCCCGGTGTGAGCTTGAACATTTCGGTTAGAAAGATCGGTAAGTAGATCGCCATCGCGACAAATCCACCGAAGGTCAGAAAATAGTACAGGCTCAACCTCCAACTCATCGTGTCCTTGAGCGGCTGCAGCACTTCACCGAATGACTTCGCGGGACCGCGCCGCGGTGCGTTCTCAGCCTTGGACCAGAAGAAGACCAGCCAGACGAGCAGCAACACACCAAAAGTCCAGAAGCCCCATTTAAAGCCGAGGGCACCGGCGAGCACCGGTGAACCGAACGCTGCCAGCGACTGGCCGATATTACCTGCACCGTAGATGCCGAGCGCCGCGCCTTGACGTTGGGGTGGGTACCAACCGCTGACAAAACCGACACCGACCGAAAAGCTGGCGAGAGCAATCCCGATGAAGAAACCGCAGACGAGCAGTTGCCAGTACTCGGTGACAAAGCCCATGAGCAAAGCCGGAACGATGGAAACAGCCATGACCAATGAAAAAATCAACCGCCCGCCGAACCGATCCGTCATCATGCCGAGCGGGATGCGCCCCAGACTGCCAAGCAATACGGGAATGGCAAGGGCGATGCTGACCTCGACGGGATCGAGTGCGAGGTTCTTTCTCAGTGTCGGCATCATCGCTGAAACAGATCCGAAAACGGCGAAGCAGATGGCGAATGCGCCGGTCGCGAGAGCCAATTGAAGATTGTTGCCTGAAGGTGATGGCAAGGTACTCATTGTCAGGCCCGCTCCATGTTGTAAAGGTACCGCAGCAACCCGAGATTGAGAAAGAGGCAGACCACGCTCGCGGCTAGCGCCGGCCAGACAACCGCCGTATCCCCTCCCAGATAAGCGTTCATGGTCGCGGTCAGCAGCCACAGTTGCAGGACCACCAGCACCAAGACAATGCACAGTATGCCGTACACAATCGTCGTCTTTTGTTCGCGGGTAAATGAGTTCCTGATAGCCGCTCCTTTCCTGCCTGCCTCGGCTCTCGCCCTCTCCTGTCGTTCTCTGATCAACTGTGTCGCGAGCCCGCTCAGACCATACTTGTCTCGATGCCAGTTGCGTAGATTGCGCCGTTGATGATCTCGAGGGTGACGCGTGGTAGCGGGCGGCGCGCCGGTCCCGCAAGCGGTTTGCCCGTCTCGATATCAAAAGAGCCATTGTGACAGGGACAAAAGAAGCGCTTCTTCTCGGGTTCTGGCACGACGGCGCACGACAGATGGGTACATTTCTGGCTGAAGCCGACAAACCTGCTCTCGCCGGTTCGGACGAGAATGCAGGAATCGTGCTGCGCCGGATAATCAAAGAGGAGCGACTGGCCAACGGCGAGTTCCTCAAGTGCGCCGATTCGCAGAAGAGGCAATTCGCCGCGTCGCTGGCGCAGGAAGTTCTGGACGACGATCCAAGCCTGGCCAGCAACGAAAGCGAAGCTGGTGAGGACCATGAATTTGGTGAAATCGCGGCGCGCGACATATTGATCCTGCGGCAAGTCAATGGGGAAATCCTGTCGCCACTGTGGCTGTTCACCCGGTGGCCTCCCATCCGGCGCAATGCTCATCTGCTCTCGATTGGTCAACAACGTCGTCTTCTCCTGTTCAAGCAAGCCGGTCAACTGCGGCTCTCACTCTCGAGTGTCGTTCATGGCATCGAGGATGTTGAAGGTGATCTCTTTGCCAATCGCACGCTCGCTCATGGCTGCGGTCACATCAACGTACTCTGTGTGCGCGACCCTGGGCGTCATGAGATTGACCTTCGTCGTGATCGTCTGCTGGCCAAAGCGGAACTGATTCACGGGATGTGAACGCGGCCGCAGTTGTTCGATCTCCTGACGCGTCCCGAAGAACAGTGCCTGGCTCGGACACACCGTCGCGCACATCGGCTTCCTGCCAGCCGATGTCCGGTCGTAACACATGTCACACTTCATCATGAGCTGTAAACCAGTCTGCATCTTTGGTACTCCGAACGGGCAAGCCAGAACACAGTTGTTGCAGGCAATGCAACGCGGCTTGCGTGCCGTCTGGACGACGCCGTCCTCAGTTCGTTTGATCGCGTCGGCGGGACAGACTTCCGCGCAAGTGGGCTGGTCGCAGTGCATGCAGACGATGGGCGAGGTCTGCACCGAATGGCCACGATCAATGTATTCGAGATGGATCATCGGAGTCCCTTTGTGCGTCTCGCACTCGCCACACGCGTGAAGACATGCCTGGCACCCGATACAGCGATTCGGGTCGATGAAAAACTCCATGTCAGCGGGAAAGGCCATGATCCTTGTAGTTCCTTGTACCGAGAGCAAGCTGAAGACAGCCCGGGCCGACGCGCCAGCGCGGGCGGCACTGACCGCTACCCACCCTTCTCGTCTTGACGCGCTTTCCTGACGCGGACCGCGCAGACCTTGTATTCGGGAATCTTCGAGATCGGGTCCTGGGCGCTGATCGTCACCTGATTAACACTCCTTCGCCCGGGCCAGTGGTATGGAATAAAGATCGTGTCGGGGCGAATGGTCGTCACAACCTGTGCTTGCAGAGTGACACTTCCACGTCGCGACTCGACTGTCGCCCAGTCACCCTCGCTGATCCCGAGCCCTTCGGCCAGCTTGGGGTGCATCTCGATCAGCGGTTCAGGATACTGATCCACGAGCGGCCCGATCCGACGCGTCTGGGTGCCTGACAGAAACTGGCTGACAACACGCCCGGTCGTGAGGATGATCGGATAGGCTTCGTCGACGTCCTCCGTCGGCGGTGAGTAGGGAGCCACGTTGAAGCGCGCTCTTCCGTCACTGAAATAGAACGGTCCCGCTCCCTTTGCCACTGGGTTCCAGGAGCCCGGTTCAAACAACCGCGGTGTCCCGGGATGATCTGTCCCTGCTTCGCCTTCCGGACACGGCCAGAAGACGCCGTACTGACGTTCGATCTTCTCGTAGGTGATACCGGAATAGTCCGCGATGCCGCCCTTTGACGCCTCGCGGAGCTCGTCGAGTATTTCGCGCGGTTCGTTGAAAGTGAACCCGGTTTCCCGGCCCATCGCCTTTGTGATGTCCTGAATAATGCGCCAGTCCTGGCGGGCATCGCCGGGTGGATCAACGGCCTTGTTGATCTTGATGACGCGGCCTTCAATCTGGGTGACGATGCCCTCATCCTCCTCCTGCAATGAGCCCGGCAGCACGATGTCGGCATGATGCGCAGTTTCATTGAGAAAGAAATCAATCGCGACAAAGAACTCGAGCTTCTCGAGCGCCCCCCGGACAAAGCTGTTGTCCGGGAGAGAAACAAGAGGATTGAAACAGAGTGAGAGCAACCCCTTAATCTCCCCTCGATCGATCTTACGGATCAGCTCATACGCGTCCACTCCCGGACCCGGCAGATTCTTCTCTTCAATGCCCCAGATCTTCGCGATATATGCCCGATGTTCCGGATTCGAGATGTCGCGCGCTCCCGGCAACTGGTCGCACTTCTGACCGTGTTCACGGCCCCCTTGTCCGTTGCCCTGGCCGGTGATCGTCGCGTAGCCGCAGTTCTCACGTCCGATGCGCCCTGAAGCGAGGACGATGTTGATCGCCCCCAGAACATTCTGAACACCGTGGGAATGGTGCTCAATCCCACGCGCGTGCAGCAGGAATGAAGTCTTCGCCGTGCCCCACATTTCGGCTGCCTGCCGAATCGCCCGCTCGGTGATGCCTGTCACCTCAGCGGTCTTGCGCGGAGTCCATTGCCTGACGTGATCCGCAACACTTGCAAAGTCGACAGTCCAGTCATTGATGAAGTCGTGATCCAGCCAGTCGTTCTCGATCATCAAGTGCAAGATGCCATTGAAGAGCGCAATATCGCGGCCTGGCTTGACCGGAAGGAAAAGGTCGCAGGTTCTGGCAATCGGCGTGATTCGCGGGTCGACAACGATGATCTTCGCACCGTGTTCGCGCGCCTGCCAGACATAATTGGTTGTAATCGGCGCGCATTCAGCGACATTTGCGCCGCTGATCCAGACGACGTCAGCACCGGGAATGTCGCTCCACGGGTTCGCCGCGCGATCAATTCCAAAGGCCTTCTTATTACCCGCCGCCGCGCTCACCATGCAGAGCCGCCCGTTGTAATCGATGAAGGGTGTCCTCAGAGCGACGCGTGCAAACTTGCCCATGAGGTAGGCTTTCTCAGTCGTCAGGCTCGCTCCACTGAGAACACCGAACGCATCGTCACCGTAAGCTGACTGGATTCGCTGAATCTCAGAGGCGACCCGCCCAATCGCCTGATCATAAGGCAATGAGCGAAATCCTCCCTCAGCCGCCGGGTCGCGCTCCAGGGCCGTCGTCAGCCGGTCAGGGTGAGATCCCTGCAGGTACCGCTTGACGCCCTTCGGACAGAGCATCCCACGATTGAACGGAAACTCCTCCCATGGCTCGAACCCGATGACCGAATTGTCTTTGACTTTCAGTTTGATGCCGCACTGCTGGCCACAGAAGCAGCAATGCGTCTCGACTACCTTGTCCGGCTCGACACCCGTCTCAAGCCGAATGCCCGTGCTGAAAGCAAGATGCGGTCCAAAGCGTTCGTTGATCTCCGTCAGTTCGTTCGGAATGGTCGACATAACGTCAGTCTTCAATCTCTCGCAATTATTCAGGTATGCCAGAGTCGTCCTTGCGCGAGTGCAAACAGCGCTCGCCTGCACCTCGGGCAAACTTGCTGGAAATGTTTCGTTGAGCCCTCCAGTTCGAAGTTGAACCCGAGCTCTTTCTCGACTTTGATCAAATCCTCGACGTGCATGAGCGATGCGTACGCCTCGCCACAACGCAGGCATCGCGCCTGTTGCTCGATCGCCCCGATATCCTGATAGAAACTCACGCCAAGCTGTGCGGGCCGCTGGAAGATGTGAAAGAACTTGCCGAACGGCAGCCAAAGGAGCGTGAAGATCACCGTCATTGCATGCAGAATAGCCAGAAAATCATAGCCGTATCCCCGCATCCACGTGTAACTCGCGGTCAGCATGAGGCCCGTCACGCTGATGGCGAAGAGAAGGACCAGTGGCAGAAAGTCCTCGGCAAACTGCTGCAACGCCGCCGCGCCATGCTCGCGCATCCGTCGTCTCATCGCCAGCATGACACCCACGATCACCAGAATCGACGCCCAGACAAGACCATGAAAAACCATGAAGCCGAAGAGCGAATGAATTGGAAACGCAAACGCGGGGAATCCAAAAATGAAAGCCCGATACCAGTTTCCATCCTCCGCCAGCGTCTCGAAGTGAATCCAACCAAAGACGAGAGGAAATGTAATCGCAACTGCGAGCAGGCTTCCCCACATGATCAGCCAGTGCGCTGCCCATCTCGAGCGGCCCCGCTTGAAGATGAAGCGGTTCAAGGCAAACTCGTGCGTCAGCCTCGCGACCCACACTGCCAGGTTGCGGACGAGGTATTTCGGACGGAAAAAGACCTGCCAGCCACGCCGCCAGTAAAGCGCCGTCGGTGGTCGCTGCAGCCACATCGCATAACGGTAGGTGATTCCAAATGCGGCGAAGAGCGTCGCAAAGGTGTAGGCGGTCAGTGCCGCATCGAAGTGCGCCAGATTTCGTGAGCCGATGACAATCAGGAGCGCCATCATGACCATGACAGTCACGCCCCAGGAACCGGCTTTGATTGTCGCTCTGGTCATCTCAGCGTTGCGCTTCTTCTCTGGTTCGTTACCTATCAGAGCAAAAATTAAGCGGGACTCGGCAACCCCGGAATGGCCGCCGGTATCCGAGGCAGCTATCACAGTGGGTCTTCGGGGAGCCGTCTGCAATGCATGCTTAGCACGATGCCGCCGGCTAGGGCAACCGCCTGGCCACGAGGCGGAAGCCGAGATCGTGATTTCGAACCTGAGGCTGAAAAGTGTCTCGATACGCGACCGAAAGCAGCGCGATGCTGGCGCTGTACCACGACCCGCCGCGCGCCACACGTGCAGCGGTCAGGTTGTCACGGTTGCGCCCATCATCGTCAGCGTACGGCCGCTCACGGCTGAAGGGAACATTGACCGTCTGTGTCCATTCGACAACATTTCCCGAGAGATGAAAGATCCCATACCTGTTCGCTTGGAAGCGCGCTCTTGTCGCATCGATGCCGATCACCGTTTCAGTCGCCCCGGGGTTCTTCTTCCAGTTGTAAAGCCCCGACTCCTCATCGCTGAGCGCCGCGCTGAGCGCAAAGTCGAAGCCATCCGGGCCACGCGCGGCTTTCTCCCATTCAGCCTCTGACGGCAACGAAAACATCCATTCGCGCCCTCCGAGCTTCTTTGTCAGCCACCGGCAATAGGCCGCTGCCTCATACCACGTCACCCAGGTCACCGGTTGATCATCTTTCCCGAATCGCCTGAACTCCTCATCAGCCTCGGTGAGCAAGGCGGTCGCCTGCGACTTGTTCTCCGATCGCCACCGTAGTCCCGATTCCGTCCAGTTGGCGTTGTCAGAATACCCTTCTGCGTCACGTACGAAATCTCGAAATTCGACGTTGGTCACTTCAAATGCGCTCATGAAGAACGCCGGGAGCCAGACATAGTGTGGCTCGATCGGATTCGACCGCTCACCAATGAGGAAACTGCCGCTGGGAATGACGACCCATTCGGAGACGCCCGGCGGAACCCGCGGGGGCGAACCCGGAGCCAATGAGCGAATGGTGACAGTCAAGCTGCCGTCAGCATCCGGACCGCGACGATACCCGGTAATCGGAATGGGGTAGAAGGCGGACAGGCTCGAGAGGTCAGCCTTGAGAAAGTAGCTCCCGCGCGGCAGGAACCCGCGCGCGCCGTTGAACTCACTAATCTCCGAGGCCTGCGATAGTCGCCTTCCTGCTTTGAACAGGTGAACCGGCGCATTCGCAAGGTTGGCAACGAATAGTTCCGTTTCGTCGCGCTCGAAGTGGCGCTTCTCACCCCGTTCCTTGCGCAAGTACGTGGTAGCTGCGAGAGCCAGGCCGACAACGGTCAACGCGACGACGACGATCACTGAGACGTAGAGCCTCCTCATCAAATATCTTGCCGCCTCAACAGCCGCTGTGAAAGGAGGAATGGTACGACTATCCAGACAATCAGGCCGGCGACCAACAAGAGAATGCTCGCTGTCTCGCCCCCGAGAGACCGCGTCAAGGCCGCGCCCGCCGCGCCAAATATCTCCTTGCCGTCAAGCGTCATCAGTCCTGCCACTCGGACCATGTCCACCGGATTACCGAAGAGCGAGGCAAAAATGAACTGGTTGGCCATCCGCTCTTTCATGAGGAAGGTCGCTCCGATGACGATCAGGTCATAGAACAAGACGAAGAAGAACCAGACAAAGAGTGCGACGCCAAACGATTTGGATTTGCGATGACAAACAGTCGAGATCAGCGCTGAAAGTGTCAGAAACACCAGAGCCAGCAGCAGCGATAATGCGACGAAGATTGGATATCGGAGCGCTCCCGCGGAGCCGGCCTTGGCGGCGATGAGGATGCCCGCCAAACCGAACCCCGCGACCGTGGCGGTCGTCATCGATGCAAAGAGCCCCGCAAGTTTGCCACACAGAATCTCCGCCCGTGTCACCGGTTGCGAGAACAGCAGGTCGCTTGCGCCCTTCTCGCTGGCAAAGCTCAAACAGCCCATCGTCAACGCCACCAGCGGCACGATATACAGAACCAGGTTGAGCAGACTGGCCGACGTGCGCGCAAAGCCCTGAAATCCGATCGTCCCGGCGGTGACGAGCCCGAAATAGGAAATCGAGAGCACCAGCACGCCAAACAACGCGGCAAAGATGATCGTCCATCGGCTGCGGATACTGACGATCAGTTCCTGTCGCGCGATTGTGCTGATAATCTGGAAGTCCATGTCGGTCTCTCGGGCACTAGTGGTATGTAACAGAGATCTCGCTAGCACTTGAACCACAGAGACACGGAGACACAGAGGAAGCACAGAGACGAACAAGAAAGGGTTGTAGAGAACCGTCCCGCGCTTGATACATCAACCTAATTCCTCT
>JANNRD010000256.1:0-2639 GCA_031401095.1 Acidobacteriota bacterium | reverse complement strand
GTGCATTTGACCGAATCGGATGAACTCAGCCCGTTCCAGTCCCGGGATCAACCGCAGCACTCGCTTCTGCTCTCCGCAGTTCAATTGCGACTCGAGAATCTCATGGCCGATGCCTACAACATCGTCGGATTTCAGTGCCATATTAAATACGGAGAGCAGAAGCGAGTGCTGCGGTTGATCCCGGGACTGGAACGGGCTGAGTTCATCCGATTCGGTCAAATGCACCGTAATACTTACATTTGCTCGCCAAAACTGCTCGCGGAGACTCTCCAGATGCGCCTCCGGCCGCGGGTCCTCTTTGCCGGCCAGATCTCCGGGATCGAAGGATATACCGAGGCCATGGCGACCGGGATGATCGCCGGTATCAACGCAGCACGACTGGCACGAGGATTGGATGCGATCGCACCACCGCGGCAGTCTGCCACCGGGTCCCTGACGAACTACCTCGCGAACGCGAAGCCCGGTGACTTCCAGCCGGCGAATACGACCTTTGCGTTGCTTCCACCACTCGATGAGGAGCTCTCGCGAAGAAATAGACGGAAGGCCGATCGACGCCGAATTCAGGTCGAACTCGGTCTGGCCGCATTTCGTACGTGGCTGGTGGCAAATGGAGAAGCCGCCATGGCGCAGACCAACTGAATTCCGCGTGGTCGTGAATGGTGAACAAAGAATCTCTGACTAGCCGCGTTATGACTCGTCTCACCTTCGTCATCGGGGCCCTTGCCCTCGCCACTCTAGTTGCGGCTCTGCCCGTGGCCAGTCAGAGCGGTCGGACTCAGGATCCGACACGGAAGAAGGTCAAACCAGTTCCACCGGACCCGCTGCCGCGTCCACGCGCTGTCGAGCAAACACGAAATGAAGATGGGACGATTCGAATCAGTAGCGATCTGGTGACGGTGGTGACCACAGTCGGCCGCACGGATGGAGGCCCTGTCAGCAGTCTCGATCGTGAGGATTTCGAGGTGCTCGAGGACGGGGTATCGCAGGAGATCAGCAACTTCGCGCGTGTCTCGGACGTGCCTCTGAGCATGGTCCTTCTCTTTGACACGAGTCTCAGCATCGCGTCTCAGCTCGACTTCGAGCGCCGCGCGGCCGCACGGTTTCTTGAGCGGATCATGCGTCCGCAGGATCGGACAGCTCTCTTCTCCTTTTCGACTGACGTCGCCGTACTCCAGGACTTTACCAACCGCGTCCCTGTCCTGGTCAGCGCCATGAAGCAGTTGCGTTCGACGGGCGCAACCTCGCTCTACGATGCCATTTTTCTGGCTGCCGACTATCTCAAGCCCGCCGCGGGCCGGCATGTCATCGTCATCATTTCGGACGGAGGCGACACCACCAGCAACAAGGACCTCAAGCAAGCTCTCGCCGAAGCCCAACTTGCCGACACTGTCATCTACGCGGTCTATACCGGTGATCGGAAATCATCGGAGAACCTGAGGGATTTGGCGGCGGAACGAGCTCTTGCGGCGCTGACGTCGGAAACTGGTGGCGAAGCGTACTACCCGATTCAACGCGGCGAGAATGGCGAGGCTGAAGAACGTTCGCTGACTGAGCTCAACCAAGCCTTCGGGCGGCTTGCCGAGCAGATCAGAACGCAGTATATGCTCGGCTTCTACTCTTCCAACGAGGCGCGCGATGGCGGGTTCCGAAAGTTGCAGGTGAGGGTTGTGAAGACGGGGTTCTCGGCCCGCGCTAGACACGGCTACTACGCCTCAAAGCGATGAGTGCACAAACTCAGTCGATTTTGGATTTTGGATTCCAAAATTAGGAATCTCTTGCTCTCTACCGCATCTGCAGGAACCATTCAGTGAACCGATCAAGACCCACTTCAATTGGTGTTTTCGGCTGATAGCCGAGTAACCGTTCTGCCTTACTGGTGTCGGCCAGCGTTCGCTCAAGGTCGCCGGCTTGGCGTGGCAGACGCTCGATCACCGCGCTTCGTCCCAATTTGGCCTCGAGAAGTTCGATCAACCGGTTGAGCGGCACAGTCTGCGACTCACCGAGGTTGATTATCTCAAATCTGCTGGCGTCGTAGCTAAGCGCTGCCAGAATGCCATCAACGATGTCCTCAATGTAGGTATAGTCGCGTTCGCTTGTGCCATCGCCGTAGACTGGGATAGGACGTCCGGTCCATATGTATTCACTGAACTTGTGGATTGCGAGATCGGGGCGCTGGCGGGCGCCATAGACGGTAAAGAACCTGAGGCAGATTGCCTGGAGGTTGAAGAGATGGCTGTAAGTGTAGGTCAGCAGCTCGCCGGCAGCCTTGGTCGCGGCATAGGGTGAGATCGGCGCGAGCGGGGCGTCTTCGCGGAACGGAAGTGGCGCGATTGGACCGTAGACCGAACTCGACGAACCAAAGATGAACCGCGGGATTCGATGGAGTCTCGCGACCTCAAGCAGGTTGAGAGTGCCGCCGACATTAACCTCTTGATAGAGGCGCGCGTTGTCGATTGAGGGTCGAACACCGGCACGTGCGGCGAGATGGACGATGGCGTCGAAGTCGCGGCCGGTCGTGATCTGTTCGAGCGCGGAGAAGTCGCAAAGGTCGAGCTCGAGCAGGCTGTAATTGGGCTGTTGAAGATGAGCCTCGACATTCCTCCACTTTCGCGCGGGGTCGTAGTAGTCGTCAAAGTTGT
>JANNRD010000255.1:0-4269 GCA_031401095.1 Acidobacteriota bacterium | reverse complement strand
GGGTGTGCGACATGAAAGTTAGCGAATAGACAGAACTTCTTCTTTGTGGCATAGTTCTGAGCGTATAGATACGCTCAGAGAGGAGACTTGCCATGTCTGATTCGCTCGTTATCTTGGAGGCTCGACGGTCGGAGATCCTGGAGGAGTTCCGCAGCTTGACTGATCTTCGGCCCGGTTCAATTACAGCAGTCGTCCGGCGCTGCGGCAAACCGACGTGTCACTGCGCTAAACCCGCCGACCGCGGACATGATCCCCAGTTTCGTCTGACGCGGAGGGTGGCGGGTAAGACGGTGACAGAGACCTTTCCAAATCCCGCCGCGCTACGTAAAGCGCAACAAGAGATCGCGGAGTTTCGCCGCTTTCAGAAGTTGAGCGTGGAACTGGTCGCGATCAATGAAAGGATCTGTCAGGTTCGGTCAGGGGAGGAGGAAGTGGGGGGCTGGACAGCCCAGGAAAAAAAACGGCTGTTACGCTCCATCAGGAGATCGCGCGGGAGGTCAACGCCTGGTTGACGCGGATCATGACGGAGCGACATAAAGCGGGACGAACCGACCTCGAAGCAATTGAGATGGGTCTGCGGACAACTCTGCATGAGGTGGGAGCCGTCACCCTGGGGCAGCTACTACAATATCCGGAGCCGGCCCGGAATCAACGCGAGCTGCCTTGTCAGTGCGGATCCAGCGCGCGGTATGTGGAGTTGCGTAGCAAGGTGTTAATCACAGCATTGGGCAAGGCCAAGATGACGCGTCCATACTATCTATGCGCGCACTGTGGGGAGGGACAGTTTCCAGTAGACGATGAATTGGACGTGAAGAAGACGACGAAGTCGCCCGGAGTGCGTCGCATGCTTGGTGTGGTCGGTCAAGAGGCGCCGTTTGACCATGGCCGTCTACAATTGCAACTGCTGGCAGGGTTGGAGATGACTGCGAAAGAGGTGGAGCGGACTGCTGAGGCGTTGGGAGAAGATATTGCCTCTCGCGAACAAGAAGAGATTCGTCGGGCGATGCAGTTGGATCTGCCGTTGGCTATCGGGGAACGGGTTGCCATCCAGTATGTTCAAATGGACGGGACAGGGGTGCCCGTGGTGAGAACAGAAACAGTGGGCCGCGCAGGCAAGGTCAAAGGGCAACCGGCGCACACGCGGGAAGCCAAGTTAGGGTGTGTCTTCACACAAACGAAATGGGATAAGGAAGGCTTTGCGATTCGCGACTTAGACTCGACGACCTACGTCGGCGCGATTGAAACGGCAGAAGAGTTTGGGAAACGGATCTATCTGGAAGCTTGGAAGCGCGGTTTGGGCCGTGCGGAAAAGAAGGTCGTCATCGGCGATGGTGCCGAGTGGATTTGGAACATCGCCGACGAACACTTTCCTGGCGCGATTCAGATTGTCGATCTCTATCATGCCCGTCAGCACCTCTGGGAGCTGGCGCGCAAACTATACCCGAACCAGGATGCCAAGCAGAAGCGCTGGACCATGCGACACCAGGACAAACTCGACAGCGGTCAGATCGAAAGGTTGGTTGTCTCCCTGCGTTCCATTGATGCAGACACCCCGGAACTGGAGGAGGCTATTCAAACCGAGGCTAAGTATTTTGAGAAGAACTGCGACCGGATGCGCTACAAACAATTCCGCGGGCAGCATCTGTTTGTTGGTTCAGGCGTCATCGAGGCTGGTTGCAAGACCGTCATCGGGTCTCGTCTTAAGCAGTCGGGGATGTTCTGGACGGTTCGTGGAGCCAACTCCATCCTGGCTTTGCGCTGTTGCCTTATCAATGGCCGGTTTGAAGACTACTGGGTGACCCGTGTGGCCTGACCCTCTAACTTTCATGACGCACACCCGATGGTGGCTCAAGAGGGCAACATGGTGGCTCACGAGGGCGGTGTCAACCAAATCTCATCCCCGCAGAGGGCACGATCAAGGAAGTCGTTCACCGCAGGGGCGGTGCGGACAGAGGAGCGACGACAGGACAGAATGGCCCTTCGTCAATCACGCCGCCTCGGCCGCCCGTCCTTGCCCCGGCTGTCCTTGTCTATGCCATCCTTGCGGTCCGGCCTGTCCTTGCTGTCCTTGCGGTCCTTGCTGTCCTTCCCGCCCGCTCTCTTCCCTCCGAGCCTGTAAAACCGATCCACTTCCGCCTGATCGAGCAGCCGAAACTCGCCCAACCTCAATCGCTCGCGTGAGAGAAAGCCGATCGCGACACGTCGCAGCTTCAAGACTGAATGACCCACTTCGTCAAACATCTTTCGAATCTGTTGATTCCGGCCCTCGAAGAGAACCACCTCGAACCAGGCATTCGTCGCGCTCTCGCGCAGACTGCGGATCTTCGCCGGAGCGGTCCGGACCCCATCGACGACCATGCCCTGCCGAAGCCGATTGAGCTGTGAGTCGCTCAACTGGCCTTTGACCTTTACCTCATAGTGCTTTGGCACGTGGTCAGCAGCGCGGGTCACAAGCTGCGTGAACTGTCCATCATTGGTCAACAGCAGCAATCCCTCGCTATTAAAGTCGAGGCGCCCAACCGGGTGTACCTTCTTTCGGTACTTCCCAACCAGGTCGATGACGAGCGGTCGCCCTTGAGGATCCGACGTGCTTGTCAGGTATCCCATCGGTTTGTTGAGCAGGACATACACCTTCTCACTCCGAGCGAGCTGTGGGTTGAGTAGCTTCCCGCTGACCTTGATGTGATCCTCGTCCGGATCAGCCTTCGCACCAAGTTCGACAATTATCTTGCCGTTGACCGTCACCGCGCCGGCAACGATCAACTCTTCGGCCTTCCGCCTTGAAGCGATACCTGCCGCTGCGATGAGTTTCTGGAGACGTTCTTTCATTAATGACTTCCACGCGCCGTCCGACCGACAGAGACGCGTTCGGACTTCAGCCTATTCGCTACCTTGAGCCGTGCGGATCGCCGGCTCGTAACCAAGATTGGGGCCAAGCCACATCTCCACTTCGGAGACTGGCATGTCCTTTCGTTGTCCATAATCCGCAACCTGATCGCGTCCAATCTTACCAACAGTGAAATACTTCGCATCTTTGTGGGCAAAGTACAAACCACTAACCGAGCTCGCGGGCGTCATGGCAAAACTCTCAGTCAACTCAATGCCGGCATTTTTCTCTGCCGACAGCAGATCGAAGATTGACCGCTTCTCCGTATGATCCGGGCACGCGGGGTAACCGGGCGCAGGTCGAATCCCGCGATACCTTTCGCGTCTCAAGTCGTCGACACTCAGATTCTCTTCCCTGCCGTATCCCCATTCCTGACGCGCCCTCTTGTGCAGCAGTTCCGCGAACGCTTCGGCCAACCGATCCGCCAGCGCTTTCGCCATGATTGAATTGTAATCGTCGTGATCCCGCTCATAGCGCGCGCAAAGCTCATCGACTCCCACGCCTGTGGTCACGGCAAAGGCGCCAACATAATCGGCTAGCCCCGTCTCGACCGGGGCCACGAAATCAGCGAGTGCATAGTTTGGCTGGCTCTCCCCCTTATCATTCTGTTGCCTGAGCGTATGCAACACCCGCAGCACATCACCCGACTCTCCCGCATAGACCGCGATGTCATCGCCAATGCTCGCTGCCCGGAAGAACCCATAGACGGCATGAGCGGAGAGCAACCGATTCTCAACAATCTCGCCAAGGAGTTTCCGTGCGTCGTCGAGTAGCTCAGCCGCACGCGGTCCAAGCGTCGGGTCACTCAGAATCTTTGGATAGCTACCGCGCAGCTCCCAAGTGCTGAAGAACGGCGTCCAGTCAATGTATGGGACAGTCTCCTCCAATGGGAAGTTTCTCAGCACGCGGATACCCGTGAATGTCGGCTTGCTGATCCCATCGGCGGACCATTCAAACTTCGGGCGACGGCGCCGCGCAGCTTCAAGACTGAGCAAGGACCTTTCATCCTGGGTCGACTGATAGCGCGCCCGATCTGCAAGCTGTTGAGACTGGTTGTTAAAGGCGAACGGTGCCTTCCGTTCAGGGCTCAGAAGACTGCCGACGGTACCAACGGCGCGAGATGCGTCCAGCACATGAACAACAGGCGGCTCGTAATGCTGCGCAATCTTGACTGCCGTGTGGACGCGGCTTGTAGTTGCACCGCCGATCAGCAACGGCACACTAAAGCCTTCGCGCTGCAGCTCGCGCGCAACGTGGATCATCTCGTCGAGCGAAGGTGTGATCAGTCCGCTCAGTCCGATGATATCGACCTCCCTCTCGCGCGCCGTCCGGAGGATCTTCTCCGCCGGCACCATCACTCCGAGATCGATCACTTCGTAGTT
>JANNRD010000254.1:0-4239 GCA_031401095.1 Acidobacteriota bacterium | reverse complement strand
TGCTGTCTCTGCGTCTCTGTGTCTCTGTGGTTCATGTCTCGGACAATCCAGAATCTAAAATCCAAAATCCAAAATCTAAAATCGAAATCACTGATAGATCAGGAACAGTACGTTCTCGAGTCCTTTTTCAAAGCGCAGGGTCTTGACGATCTCCTGCCGGCCAGCGAAGAGCGTGTTGAGAATGATGATGTCTGGTTTGAGCGAGAGCGCCTTCTCAACAAGATCCGCGCCGTTCGCCTCGACCACGCTATAACCTCGGGCCTGCAGGACCTCCGCCAGTGTCCTGACCGCAGTCGCGTCTTCATCGACGATCATGACCTTCTTCTTTGATTTGCCCTGACCGAGCAGATCACCGACCTCCTTGAAGAGGACATTCGTATCGATCGGCTTGGTCAGATACCGATCCACGCCAAGCCGGTAGCCTCGTTCCTTGTCCTCGAGAATGGACAAGATGATGATCGGAATGTCCATTGTCTGAGGGTCATTCTTGAGTACTGCCGCGACATCGAAGCCGCTCATCTCCGGCATCATGACATCCAGAACCACGAGGTCAGGTCGCTCATCGCGCACTGCCGCGAGGGCCTCTCTCCCATTTTCTGCGAGGCGGACACGGTAGCCGGCTTCGGTGAACTCCTGCTTCAGCAATTCGCGGATATGGGGGTCGTCGTCGACGATCAGAATCGAAGGATCGGGAAGAGCCACAGTCGGGCTGGTGATGGCAACTTTCTCTCTTAGCCGCTTGACCAGCCCCTCGAGATCGATCGGCCTGAAAGGCACTGCCGCGTTATCCCTCTTGACCGGAAGGCTGAAGGAGAAGGTGCTGCCTTTGCCGGGTTCGCTCTCGACCCAGATGCGACCTCCGTGATGCTCGACGATCTCCTTGCAGATCGGCAGACCAAGGCCGGTGCCCTTTGGTTTGTCGGTCAGCGTGTCGCCAACCTGTTTGAACTTCTCAAAGACCTTGGGCTGGTCGTCGGGGGCGATGCCCATTCCGGTGTCGATAACACTGATCACGATCTCGTCATCGTCACGCCGGGCATGGAAGGTCACCGATCCGGCTGCGGTAAACTTGACCGCATTTGAAATGAGATTGATGGCAACCTGGATCAGCCGGTCGCGATCTCCGGTTATCTCGGGCAGTTGATCTTCGAGATCGACAATCAACTTCAGCTTCTTGTTATCAAAAAGCGAAGAAGTGGCAGCCGTCGCGCGATCAATGATCTCGGGTACGGACAGCACTTCCATCTTCCATTCAAGCTTGCCGGACTCGATCTTCGCCAGATCCAGAACTTCATCGATCAGCTTCGTCAGCCTCTCACCTTCGGTAACCACCACATTGAGATTATCGTCGACCTGCTGCATCGTTTTGACTATCCGCGGGTCTTCGACGGGTATCAGTGGGAACAGCTTCTCATCGAGCCGTTTCTTGATGATCTTGGCAAAGCCGAGGACCGAAGTCAGCGGTGTCCGCAGCTCGTGGCTGACGGTCGAGAGAAACGAACTCTTCGCAGCGTCAGCCCCTTCCGCCATCGCCCGCGCCTGCTTGGCCTCTTCAAACAACCGCGCATTGTGCACGGCCACGCCAACATTGGCAGCAATCGTCGTCAGCAGACGCAGGTCGTTGTCTCCGAAGCGATCCTCTATCTCAGTACTCTGCACGCTGATGACACCAATAATCTCGTCCCCGACAGGTATCGGCACACCGATATACGACTTCGAAGGCAAACCAACCCTGTCAATTCTCAACTCCGCACTCTTGCCGCTAATGTCGCGGTTGATCAACAGCGGCTCTCCGGTCTGGAGGATGCGCGAGACCATGCCCTTTCCATAGGGCTTTGCCGCAAATGTGTCTCCATATCCATAGACGTAGTTGATCATATTCGTCGGCTTGTCGAGAAGGGCAACAAAGGCGATCTCCGCATCAAAGACCTGGCGCACCTTCTCTCCGACCAACTTGATGACGGCATCGACTTCCAGTTTCGAAGCCAATGCCTGGCTGACACTGTTGATCGTCGAGAGCTCCGCCGCGCGCTGCCGGATCTGACTCTCCTGCTCATTCAGTCGTTTGTAGGCGGCAGCGTTGTCAAGCGCGATGCTGGTATACGCCGCAAGGTTCTGCAGCAGATTGAGATGAAAGTCGGTGTAGGCATTCTTTTCGAAGCTTTGGATCGTAATAATGCCGAGGACCTTGTCCTTGGTAGCGAGCGGCAGGCAGATGATCGATTGCGGCGCCTTCGACATCGAGCCGTCCTCGAGTGGCCGCGTTTGGTTGTCATATTTGTCAAGGTAGCGACTGTATTCCTGCATGACATCGTTGATGAAGACAGGCTGGCGGTTCTCGACGCACCACACCGGAAACTGGTTCTTGTCGGTTGTATCGCGCGAATAAGGCGCGTACCGCTTGCCATTCTCGATGGCGAGCCGGTATTCGATTGCATGTTTCTCTGCATCGTAAAGTCCAACACCGAAGATCGCGGCATCGGCAAGCTGGTTGACGTGCTCGTAAAGCTTGAAGAAGATCGTGTCGAAGTCGAGCGAGGCGGTGATCTCCTTCCCGATTTCACTAAGTAACTCGATGTTCTTCTTGCGCTCACTCTCGGATCTGGCCAGCGCTTCGGCAGACTCCGCGCGAAGTTGCGCCTCGCGAAACTGCGACCGCTCGCGCTCCTTCCCAATCAGACGATATCGCTGAAACCGATCCACGCCGACAACGCCGAGCCCGAGCAGAACCACGTACCCCAGATAAGCCAACCAGGTGCGATACCATGGCGCGAGGATGGTGAAATCGTAGACCGCTTCCTTGCTGACATGCCCGTAGAGATTCTTCGCACGCAGTCGAAATCGGTAGTCTCCGAGAGGGAGATTGGTGTAGTCCTTGCCGGCCTCTTTGCTCCAGTCTGACCAGTCCTTCTCGAAACCCTCGAGCAGGTGTTGGAACTGGTTGGCGCTCTCATCGTCGAAACTGGGTGCCGCGAATTCAAACTGTAAGGAGTTCTCAGAATAGGGCAAATGCGGTGCTGCCATCCCATTTGCAGAGTCGGTCGTTCCGCCAAAGATTGTCCTGTCACCCTCACCAACGACGCGTCGAATCAGGACGGCAAAGTCCTCCGAATAATCCTTTTGCAAATTCGAATCATAGCGGATCAGCCCATCGGCTCCGCCAAACCAGACGATGCCATCATCCTCGGGAAGAATGCCGACAACATTGAGATCGGCGAAACGCAGGAATGGCCGCTTTTCGACGGAGTAGGACCCGTCCTTTTGACGCACCGCGACGGCTGATTCGCGGCCGAGATGAATCCAGACATTACCCTTCTTGTCTTCCCTGAGAAGGTGCTCGTTCGGATCGCCCGTGACACCTACCTTATTTAAGGTCGTCTCCGCGACGAATGCTTTGCGCGTCTGATCGAAACGAAAAACTCCGCTCGAGGTCGCGAAGAACGTCTCACCGGAGATCTCAAGGGCTTTGATGGTGCTGTCAGGAAGACCACTCTCCGCGCCAAAGCGGGTAATCTTCGGATGGAGAAAGTCGAAGGTAGGCTTTCCGTTCTGCGAGCTCGATGGGAACTCAAGTTGTATCAATCCTGCCGTTGAAGTGCCCAGCCAGAGCCTTCCGTCTTTTTGTTCCGCGATCGACCAGATACTGTCGGTAATGGCCGCGACCCTCCCTTCGTTGACCCATTTCTTCCCCTCACGTCGCAGCGAAGCAAAGCCGTCAGTGAGGGAAACAAGAAGATGCGCCGGGTCAGCACGATACTGATGAAGCGAAAGAGCCCGGAAACTGCCGAGAACAGATGGCTCAAGGACCGTCCCACGATCACGGACAATCTGGAAAACACCGTCGCTGGTTGCGACCAGAAGCGATGGCTCATCACCTGGTGCGGCGCCTTCGACTGGCAGCAGCGTCCATGAATTGGTTGCGATTCCAGCGACACGGCCAAATCGACCCGGCTCCCGATTGCCTGTCGCAAGACCACCGTTGGAGCCTTGTGATTTGAGGTAGAAGACGCCGACATTGGTGGTCAGGTAAAGTGTTCCCTGAAAGCGGCAGATGTCATAGACCGATCCGTCAATCCCGGACGACTCGCCCGCGATCGAGATTGGAGAAGGCGTCTCGATGCGAGAGATGCCTCGCTCCGTCCCCGCCCACAGCGCTCCCTGTCTATCTGAAAAGACGTTGTAGATGGAATTGGATGGCAATCCTGATTCTTTATCGAGAAGCATGACGAGATTGCCGAG
>JANNRD010000253.1:0-5465 GCA_031401095.1 Acidobacteriota bacterium | reverse complement strand
GTAATGGGTGAAGTCTCCGATGGGGCGCTTAATCTCATGAAAGTTCTGATCGCCGACAAGTTCGAAGCCAGTGGGATCAACGCGCTGAAGTCGATCGGCTGCGAAGTTCTCTACAATCCCGAACTGAAGGATGAGACGCTCGCTGCAGCGATTCGTGATTCTCGTGCCGAGGTCCTCGTTGTTCGATCAACAAAGGTGACGGAGCCCTTACTCTCGGCTGGAGGTCTCAGCCTGGTTGTTCGCGCTGGCGCTGGCTACAACACCATCGACGTCAAAGCCGCATCGTCACTTGGAATCTTTGTCTCAAACTGTCCAGGCAGGAATGCGATAGCCGTGGCGGAGCTCGCCTTTGGCCTGATACTCGCGCTCGATCGGCGGATTCCCGACAACGTAGCGGAACTTCGGGCCGGCACCTGGAACAAGAAGGAGTACAGTCAGGCCCGAGGACTTCATGGAAGGACACTCGGACTGATCGGACTCGGACAGATTGGTTGCGAGATGATTGCCCGGGCGCAAGCCTTCGGGATGCCCGTCATTGGCTGGAGTCGGAGCCTGACACCGGAGAGCGCCGCCAGCATGGGAATCGCGTTTCGACAGACGATCATCGAGGTCGCAAATGAATGCGACATTCTCAGCATTCATTTGGCCCTGACACCGGAAACCCGCGGCATCATCAGTGCCGACCTTTTTGACGTCATGAGGCAGGGGGCCTGCTTCATTAACACCTCCCGCGCGGAGGTCGTCGATGAGGTCGCGCTCTCCAATGCAATCAAACACAAGGGAATTCGTGCCGGGCTCGATGTTTTTGCGGCGGAGCCATCGAGCGCAACCGGCGAGTTCAGTGATCCGATTGTCACCCTTCCCACTGTCTACGGCACGCATCATATCGGCGCGTCAACGGAGCAGGCGCAGGAAGCGATTGCATCCGAGACGGTTCACATTATTCGCACCTTCAAAGAGACGGGCAAAGTGCCGAATGTCGTCAACCTCGCCGAAAGGACGCCTGCGACACATCTGCTTGTTGTCCGTCACCGCGACAGACCGGGCGTATTGGCGCACGTCTTCAACGAGATCAAGGCCGCCAACATCAATGTCCAGGAGATGGAGAATATCGTTTTCGCCGGTGCCGAGGCTGCGATCGCGCGCATTGCGCTTGACCAGGCTCCGCTGGCTGAGACCCTCGCGCGGCTGCAAGACGACAATCCCGACATCATCGAAGTCAATCTGCTCGTTCTCTGATCGATGAAGCGACCAAAGCCCGATCGAGCCGAAGTCATCGCGCTAATCGTCGTCGGCGGTCTTGCAACGACACTCCTCTTCCTTCCCCCCTTCATCGGACTCGCTGACCAGGGGGATTTCTTCCGCCTGATGCACTGGGGCAAGTTCGTCTATCCGCCGCTCGAATATCGAGATCAGTTTGTTGGGTGGGTGACGCGTCAGTATCTGGTTGAAAGAAGTCCGCTGCTCTCCTGGTGGGGCTTTCCATCCTCAGAGGCCCTCTTTATCAAGACAAGCTCTCTTCTTGGTCTCATCTTGTCACGCCAATACTTTGATTTGAGAATACTTGGCTTCGTCCATGTCTTCGGATTTGCGGGCGCCTCCGCTCTCCTGCTGCGCGGCTGGCGCGCAGCACTACCGGCCGGAAGGATCATTCTCCTGCCGGCAATCTTGTTGGTCTTCTGCGATATCGGCTATCTAACCTATTTCCATTCGTTCTATGGCGAGCCAGCCTCGCTGATATTCATGCTGACAACGGTCGGGATTGGACTGATCCTCGTTGGGGATCGACGACGCTCGATTTCAATCCTGATCCTCTTTCACGCTTCGGCCTTCTGCCTGGTCACGGCAAAGCCGCAGAACTTGCCGTTTGTCGTCGCATTTCTCCTCTTTGGCGCGTGGCTGCACTTCGATTCAACTGACGTTATCTGGCGTCGAGTAAACCTCGCGGGGCTGGGGTTGACTGTCCTCGTCGCGGCGACCATCCTGCTGGTCATTCCTTTGAGGATGAAAGAGGCAAATCTCTACAACAGTGTCTTCAACGGTATCCTCCGAGACTCCGAATCGGCCGCGGACGACCTCGCCGCTCTGGGCCTTCCGCGAGAGCTCGAGGCGCTCAAAGGAACCAGCTATTTTGATACTTACACCAAGATCGATACGCGAGGTGAAGAGTTTCGATCGAAGTTCTATTCGAACACCGGTATGGCGAGGGTGGTCGTATTCTATTTGACACACCCGGCGCGCTATCTTGAGAAACTCGCGGTTACGTCAAATCGTGCCTACACATTGCGACCGCCGGCCTTGGGAAACTTTGAGAAGCAATCGGGGAACCCATTTTCCAGCAAGACAGCCCGCTGGACCTTCTGGAGCCGGGCCAAGGAGCGTTATCTTCCGAGATCTGTCTGGTTCTCACTCGGGTATTTGGGAGGTCTGTTGCTGCTGATCGCTAACGAGTGGCGTCGGTGCGGGAGGCGGGGGTTGGCCGTTTTTCTCTTTGCGCTCTGGCTCATGATGGTCATCTCCTTTGTTTCGCCCATTGCGGGCGACGGCGAGAACGACCTCGAGAAGCACCTCTTTCTCTTCAATGCCTTTTTCGATCTTTCCGTGATTCTTGTCGCAAGTAGCATTCTCGGCCTGATTTGGCGAAGAGGCGGCTTGGTCGCGTTTTGGCCGCGTCTTGACCGTCGCATCGCTTCATGACAGATTCGGCTGTCGACCTTTCGTTGAAAAGCACTGATTCTTTTGAGGAGCCAACCTATGACTGACCGTGTTTTTAACTTCTCCGCCGGGCCGGCGGTCCTGCCGCTCAGCGTGCTGGATCAGGCCCAGCAGGACTTGATCAGTTATCCCGGTGCCGGGATGTCGGTTCTCGAAATGAGCCATCGGTCCGCACCGTTCGAGAAGATCATCGGCGAAGCCGAAGCGGACCTTCGTTTGCTTCTTGGGATACCTTCCAACTACCGCATTCTTTTTCTCCAGGGTGGCGCAAGCACACAGTTCACGATGGTTCCGATGAACCTGCTGGCGAAGGGCCGCAGTGCCGACTACATCATCACCGGTGTCTGGGGACAGGGAGCGTTGAAAGAGGCGAAGAAGATCGGGCAAACGCGAGTTGCGGCCTCAACAGAGGACAGCAGCTTTAATCGCATTCCGGCCCAGGAAGAATTGAACCTCGATCCCAGCGCCGCGTATCTCCACTTCACCTCAAACAATACGATCCACGGGACTGAATGGCGAGATGAGCCGCAGACCGGCGATGTACCCCTCGTCTGCGACGCATCGTCGGATTTCATCAGCAGGCCCCTTGAGATCTCGAAGTATGGCTTGATCTATGCCGGGGCACAGAAGAATGCCGGCCCCGCCGGTGTGACTATCATCATCGTTCGTGATGACCTGCTCGCAAAAGTGCCCGCTGGCTTGCCGTCGATGTTCGATTACAGGTTGCTGGCCGAGAAGGAGTCTCTCTACAACACTCCGCCTTCATTTTCGATCTACATCGCCGGGCTCGTTTTCAAATGGCTGCTCAACGAGATTGGCGGGCTCGCCGCGGTTCAGAAGCTGAACGAGGAAAAGGCGGGGATCATCTACGACCAGATTGACGCCAGTGACTTCTATCGCGGACACGCCGAGCCGTCCAGCCGCTCGTTGATGAATGTCACGTTCCGACTGCCGACAGAGGAATTGGAGAAGCTCTTTGCAAAGGAAGCAACGGCAATGGGTCTCGATGGACTGAAGGGCCATCGGTCGGTCGGCGGCATCCGCGCCTCAATCTACAATGCCTTCCCCAAGGCTGGAGTCATCGCACTCGCAGAGTTCATGCGAGACTTTGAGCGTCGGAAGGGATAGTTAACGCAGAGGACTGAAGACTCACGCGAAGTCGCGAAGAACGCGAAAAGACGCGAAGAGGAACTCTTAGGGTGATTCACGCGCTTCATCATTCCTCTTCGCGTTCTTTCGCGTTCTTCGCGCCTTTGTGTGAGTCTTCAGGTCGTCCGGCCTCCTCGACGATTCGCTCTGCCTCCACAATCGTCGATTCCTCGTAGCCAAAGGCGTTGAGCCAGCTAGCCCGCGACTGCTTTCGCCACCACGTCAACTGTCGTTTTGCGTAGTGCCGTGTGTCCAGTTTCATCTGTTCGATCGCGTCCTCAAGTGATCGCTTGCCGAGCAGATACTCGACCACACGACGATAACCGTGCGCTCCGAAAGCCTTCGCCGTCGGAGGAACGCCGGATGCAATGAGATCTCGCACCTCATCCACCAGGCCGCGCGCGACCATCTCGCCCGCGCGACGATTGATGTGCTCGTAGAGAGCCTCACGCGGCGGATTCAAGACAAGATACTGAAGGCGAGCGCCCTCGCTTGTTGGCTCCTCGGGCGAATCTGATTGCCACTTAGAGAGAGGTTTCCCGGAGGAAAAGTAGACCTCCAGCGCCCTGATGATGCGGGGCCAGTCACGGGCTGCATAGCGTCGTGCGAGGTCCGGGTCGACACGCACGAGTATCTGATGGAGATGCTGCGTCCCATGACGTTCGAGGCTGCGTTGCAAGCGCGGTCTTAGCAGAGGGTCAATTTCAGGCGAGTCACACAACCGCGTCGTCAGCGCGCGGAGATAGAACCCTGACCCTCCGACGAGGAACGCCAGCCGACTTCGAGACTCGATTTCGTTGATCGTCCGCAGCGCAGCCCTACCCCACGCAACTGCGGTGAAGTTTTCAGTCGGCTCGGCGATGTCGATGAGGTGATGTGGCACCCCCTGCTGCTCAGCGGATGGCACCTTGGCGGTCGCAATGTAGATTCCGCGATAGACCTGAACCGAGTCTGCATTGATGATCTCACCAGCGAACTTCCGGGCAAGCGCGATGCCAAGATCGCTCTTCCCTGACGCGGTGGGACCGACAATAGCGATAAGGGGCGGGTTGCTCACGAAGGAAGATTAAGCCAGCGGAAGAGTGCGATTGCCAGGAGCAGAGTGAGAACTATCCACGCTCCAAGCTGCTGCATCTTTGACATGGCCAGCCGACCGAACTGCGACAGGACCACGACGGGCTAGCGCGAGGCGACCCGCGAGAACCGATTTGCACCGGCCTGCAGGAAGCCGAGAAACTCGTCGCGATTCCTTGTCAGCCCCGGAAATTGGGCAATCTCGTTCCCCGCCGCATCGAGAATGACATAGAGCGGAAGGGCAACGGTCTTGAACTTCGTCTCCTGCATCTCACTGTTGCGCACGTCCTCAGGAGTCTCCCGATCCGTGTAGAGTTCTGCAAGGACAAACCGCTCAAGTTCCTTGCTCACCAGCTGATCGGTGAACATATTACTTTCCATCCAGCGGCGATTGGTGCAGGTCACACCAGTGAAATTGAGAAACACAGGCTTGCCGCTCAGCTTCGACTGCTAGATCGCGGCATCGTAAGTTGGCAGCCACGCGAAGTGACCACCAGATATGGCACCAGGACCGCTCGTTCCAATCG
>JANNRD010000252.1:0-7626 GCA_031401095.1 Acidobacteriota bacterium | reverse complement strand
GTGGGAGTTCCAGTATCCCCAGCGCAACCTTAACGAGGAACTGCCGGGGTTCCATCGGATTCCTGAGGAATGGCTGCCAGATCTCGAACGGGTAGGGAAGCAATGCTTCTCCAGCATCCGATTGGCGCCCAGCGATCCAGGACGCCGCGAGATATTCAGAAGCATCCTGCCCAGGGAGAATCGCCGGTAACCCTGCTGGGTCTTATTTACTGTATCTGAAGAAGAGGGCACTCTACTATGTCAGATGAAAACAATGTCTCGCGACGTGATGCACTGAAGGGGCTCGCAGTTGGGCTTGGCGCGGCGGGCAGTTTGCCGGTGCTCAATAACAACTTGCTGGCGCAGCAGGCTTCCGTGCATGAGGGGCATGCGATGGCCGCGCAGACTGTTGAGAAAAAGGCGGGACCGCCAAAGTTCTTCACCGCTCCGCAGATGGCGCTGATTACGACGATCTCTGAGTTGATTATTCCGAGTGACGACCATTCGCCAGGCGCCATCGCAGCCGAAGTGCCGGCCTTTGCCGACCTCATGATTAGTGAATCGCCTGCGGAAACTAAGAAGCTCTGGACTGACGGCTTGGCTGCGGTGGACACTCTCAGCCAAAACAAGTTCCAGACTGGTTTTGCGAAAGCGTCTTCAACGCAGCAAACCTCGCTGCTGACCGAGATCAGTAAGAATGAGAAAAGCCCGCAAACGATCGACGAGCGGTTTTTCCGTGCGATCAAGAATATGACGATTGACGGCTACTACACTTCGAAGATCGGCATCCACCAGGAACTGCAGTACAAGGGGAATACGTATCTCAAGGAATTCAAGGGTTGCACCCACCCAGAGCATATCAACGGATAGAAGCGCGGGATAGAAGCGCGGGATAGAAGCGGAGTAGAGCAACCGGGGATAGCAACCGGCTGACGGCTGCCACGCGACGCAGGCACAGGAGACGAAAAGAGACGGAGCCGGGCAAACCATGAGGGTTCCCATTTGCTCCGTCTCTTGGCGTTTCTCTGCGGGCTCTTTTCAGATCCGATATCGGCGCATGAGCGCGAAGGTATAGAGCTCGGCGAGCACGGCTAGTATTCCGCGGACAACCATGAGCGTTGGCAGGCCGAAGCGCTGAAAGACAAGTCCCGCGATCTGTGGAAAGATCAGGTCTGACGAATCCACACCCAGCTCGAGGATACCCATCGTCCGGCCGCGACGCGCAAGATCGAAGCTCGAGACCTTCGCTGCGACAGCACCCCAGGTTGGTTTGAAAGCCGCCTTTCCAATCTCATCAAGACCTCTCGCCAGTCCGAGCAGAGCTCCGAAGAAGGCACTGCCCGTATAAAAGGATGTGCCCCAGAAGAGGACAGAGGTGACGATACTCGAGATTGATCGCAAAGCGATCACTTTGCCCGCGCCGACGCGGTCGGCAACCCAGCCAAAGAATGGGCCGAAGAACAGTGGGATGAACATCTCGGAAACGAGCTTGATCCACCACAGCGCCTTTGCCGTGACCGCCAGCTTGACCGCCAGAATGATAAAGAACTCACCGGTTATCATATAGGCTGGCGCGGTGAGGACTGTTCCGAGCAACGCAAAGGCCCAGACGCTCGGCGCCTTCTCGACGGGCATTGCATTGGGTTGATCCTGACTGCCTTCGGCCACCTGAGGTTTCTTCGGCTTCTCTTTCTTCTTCTTCTCCTTGATGAAGATAGCAACAAGGACGACCGAGACCGCAGAAAATAGCGTCGAGAGAAGAAAGATCATGACCAGCGTCTTTCTCAACGCGGATTGATCGACAAGCTTTGGCAAGTCGTCAAGCGGCACTTCACTGAGCTTCAACTGACGCTCTTCAATCCGGATGATCCGTCGCCCCTGCGCGTCGTTCGGAACCGACCGGTCACCCACACGGCCGAGAATGCGCTCAACCTGTTTTGCGGGTCGCGAGATGTCCTCGATGATCGCCACCCTCGCACTCACCGTTTGGCTTGCCAGATAAAATGCGAGCAGGGCCGGCACCAGCCAGATTGCGAGGGTCTCGCCGATGCTTCCAGAGGTCGATTTTGTTGTCGTGTACCAGGAGTAGGCTTTGGCGATGTTCTTTTCATCAGTGTGATCAGCAATCATCGCGGATGCGGAGGGCCCCTTAGCCGAATCGGCGATTCCTCTGACCGCGCTCGCGATGAAAAGGAGCGGCAGATTGGCGACAGCGAAAAGCAGACTGACCAGGGTCCGAATCACGAGCGAGAGAACGAAGATGTTCTTCTTACCGTATTTGTCGGCCAGCGAGCCAAACAGCGGGCGAAGTGCCAAAGGGACGATATTCTGAATCAGCACAAGTCCCATGACCGAGCTAATCTTGAGGCCGAAAACCAACAAGCCAAAAAGGGGAACCGCAACCTTGACAAGCCCTCCTGAAATGCGTGACAGGAAGGCCTCAGCCATGAGAGCGACGACAACGGCACTAAAGACGCCGCGCCCTTTCTCCTCGGATTGCGCGACAACAGGTGCGAGATAGGCATCTCCGGAGGCCGCAGGCGGCGGCGCGCTCGGGACGATAACCGGTCTGACCCCGAGGATGCCGGTGGCTTTCTGAAACACGTTGCCCAACAATCCGCCGTTGACACCGGCAGCTGCCTCGAGCTCTGCCGCAAGATGCAACGCTGTCGGTTGGCGTGCTTGTGGTTCCTTTGACAGCGCCCGGCTGACCACGGCAGAGACGCTCTCGTCTAGATCGGGTCGTCCGCTCTCAGCCAGGTCGGGCGCCGTCGCGCTGACATGAAGTTGCGCAATCTCCGGTCGCGTCGGGGCGTCAAAGGGCACCCATCCCGTCAGCACTTCAAAGAGTATGACTCCGAGTGCGTAGACGTCGGCGCGCGAATCAAGCGACCGATTGAGCCAGAGCTCAGGCGACATGTAATGAGCGGGACCCACCGCACTCGCAAGACCAGCCATGGTCATTCCACCTCCCGAGGAGGCGTCGAGTTTGGCCAGGCCCGTTCCGCTGACCTTGACCATCTCATGTCCTTCGACCGTGCGCTCGATGCGGATGGTGTCTGGCGTCAGATCCCTGAGCACGATGCCGCTCAGGTGCGCGGCGTGCACTGCACCGCAGATCTGATTGAAGATGCTGACAACACGTGACAGTGTCAGCCCGTGTTCCGTCTTCACCAGCTCCCGAAGAGTGGGGCCCGTGAGGAGCTCTTCGACCATGTAGACCGCTCCGTCGGACGAGGTCACAAAGTCGTAAATCTGCACCGAATTCGGATGACGAATGCGAGCGGCGACCAGCGCCTGTCGGCGAAAACGCTCAAGCGCCAGCTGACTATCGATGAGTGAGGGCCGCAGGATGCGAATCGCGACCTTGTCGCCAAGCGCTATCCGGCGCGCGCGATAGAGAGCGCCCATTGAATCGCGCGAGAGAAGGCCCTCGAGTTGGTAGCGACCGTCGAGCACGAGGGTTTGTTCTTCAGAATGTGCCACTGGTGTCGGAGCGAGGGACAGTTCGCCGGTGGGCTTGACCGAATAGGCGGGCCTCGCCGCGGGCGATTGTGGCTGTCGAGTATCCGGTGCTGGTTTTCGAAACGAGACCTGAACTTCAGCAGGATCGTGTGTGGGCTCTTTTTGCGGCACTGCCAGCGAATAGACAAGCCGTGTTCGGCCGATCTGGATGCGATCGCCCGGTCGAAGGACATGTTCGCCGGCGCCGATGCGCTTCTCATTGACCGCGACACCATTCGTGCTTTGATTGTCGATGATGAAGTGATGACCGTCCCGCCACTTGACCTGCGCGTGGTGCCGGCTGGCGGCGGCGTCCGAGAGGATGATTGTGTTGTCCACCGCTGCGCCAATTGAGACCAGGGGCTCAGAGAGGAGGAACTCCTGCTCTCCTCCTTCTGGACGGTGCAGTGTCAGCCGAGCGGGGGGTGGGGTTGTTACAGGTATCGATGAAGCAGGTTTCGATGATGCAGAAACGATCAGGCGTCCGCCGTCACGCGTGCAGAATTGTTCGGTATCATCGTACTCGTGATGGCAGAGCGGACACAGTTTCAACGATTTCTCCCGAAGAGAGCATCAGCTTCATGCCGCCCGATCCTGAAACTCGTCTGGTCGGATGAAAACAAAATGTGCTGTTAGAAAATCGTGACCACAAGTTTGGGGGCTATTTCTTGCCCTTCTTCTTCTTTCCGCCGCCACCACGCGAAGAGGGTTTCTCCGCCGCCGCCGGTTTGCCAGCGCCTGTCTTTGGTGCGCCACCGGCGGCGACCACGCCGGCCGCATCTATGGCGCGACCGACATCAGACCAGCGATAGACGGCGATCCGGTAGTTGCACTGATCCGCGATCGCGATGAAAGTCTCGCCCGTGACGGAGTCAGTGTGGCTTGCAATCGCATCCGGCGAGCAGAAGTACCCAGGTGGATTCGCTTGTCCCGGAATGATCGCCCCATCCTTAACCCTCTGCTGCAGCGCGACGTTGGTCTTGTCTTCAAAATTAACAAGGGGAGGATGCCCGAAGAATCCGCGGTATCCGCTGGTCTTGCGCGGTCGCGAAGAAAAAGAAGCGAGGTCAGCATTGAAGACATCAGGGCGGGTCAGGTCGAACATCTGAATCTGTCCGACGCTTTCATCGACTGCCAGAAGCTGATTGCCAGCGATTGCCAGCCCTTCGATTGCCCCGGAGAAGATCGCTGTCCCCAACGGCTGCGTGTCGGCTCCCAGCAGCTTGCCAATCAACCGCTTTTTGTATGCGCCAGTCTCAAGATCAAAGACCTGAATGACCGAGTCCTTCTCGCTCGCGATAAAAAGGTTGCCCTGCGTTTCATCGAAGGCGATTCCTTCACAACCGTGGAGGTAAGTGCTGCCATCGGCCCGCGCGCGTTCAAACTTGAAGCTCGGATCAACCTTGAAGTCAGAGGCGAAACGTCTGACCTCGTTGAGATGCGCGTCGACCAGATAGACTCGACCGCGGCTATCTACTCCAATACCACCGAGTTTGTCGAATCCCTGCTCGCCAAAGCGCGTTCCCTTGAACTGAAAGTTGGTTGGACCGAGAGGCTTGCCTTTCTCATCCCTGGCTCCCGGCGCAGGCGGCTCGAAGAGGTATGCGAGGTTGAGAATCTGGTCGGTGACGAGCACCTTGTCGTCGGGTGTCACGGCGATATCGACGACCTCGCCACCAAATACCCCGTGGCCAAACTCACCGAGATGCGTCTTCGCCTGGACATCCCAGACTTGTATGCGGTGGTTCTTGGCATCCGTAGCCAGGAGCCAGCCGTTCTTGAGAAAAGCAACACCGTCCGGCTTGTCGAAGTCCGCCGCCGTCTTTCCTGGACGCCCGCTACCGAGGACAGCGTAAGGGCTGACCTCGAGGCTCCAGATAGACTTCGCGGGTCGAGCCGGCTCAGCCCCGACTTGTGGAGCCGCATCCATTGCTTTCGCTGCCGGTGCCGTTGCTGCTGCTGCTGGTGTCGCCGCTGGATGAGCTGTCGTCGTAGTCTTCGGGGGTTCGATCGCGGTTTTCTTGCCGTCTTTTTTCTGGAGCGGAACTGCGGCACAGGTCATGCTGCCTTGGAGGAGAATCGCAATAAGGGCGATGCAGAGGAAGCAACGTTCAAGAAATCTTCGGTCGGGCTTCACGGTTAGACTCCTCGAGAGTGACACAAGATACAGTCGTGGTTTGGAAATCGAGAGAAGTCTAGCCGCTGGAACTGAGATTTACAACTTGAGAACGAACCGCGCTGCCGACGGACCTCGATGGTGTCCGTCCGCAGCGCGTGTTGCAGTCGATTCAGCAGGAGACAGAGACCTAGTTGCTTCCCGCGCGCTCTTTTTGGGTCACTGCCGCGCCCAGAATTCTCTCCAACGGGACGAGTTTGAAGTTCTGATTGCCCTTGTCGTTGAACCCATCCTGCGCGACAAAGAGGCCGTGGGGGAACGCGGGACCGAGCGGTGTTGCGAGGACGTCGATTCCGTCGGTCTCCTCGGCACCGTCGACCCCATCTGATGGAACGATGCGGAACGTCTTGACGAACGCGTGCCCTTCTTCCCTGCGGTACACAACGAAAGAGTGGTTGCCCTGGCTCGAAGCGATCAGGAATCCGGTGCCATCCGGGCCGTAAGCGATGGCCAACCCTTCAACATCCGCGACAAGGTGGCCACCCGAGCCCGTCTTGTCAACCTGGATTCTGGTCGATCCGGCTTCTGGATCGGCGCCGTACTTCCAAATTCCGACGGCCTCCTCAGCAACAAAGAATTGGCCGAGTTCATCATCGGCGACGCAGCCCTCGGTAACACCACCCACCTTGAAGGCCCTCACCATCCTGCCATCAACCCTGCCTTGTCCGTTGTCAAAGAGTTCCCACTGCTCAACATCCCCCGACTTGCTGGTGACAAAGTAGTAGAATTTATCGGTCTTTGGGTTGCGGTACATGCAGGAACCATAGGTTGCGAGCGTGGTTATCGTTCGGGCCGCGACGTTCTCGAGTTGCCGGGTCTGTGGATTGACCCGCAGGATGGCAATCGAGTTGTCGCTGCGATTCCCTCCCGTCACGAGAGAGACCGACTGGCCACCCAACCTGAATCCGGGTCTGAGATCGACATTGTCGATGAGGCCAGCCTTGAGATACTGGATCTCTTTTCCGCTCAGTTCGTAGACCCCCAGTCCACCTCGCTTGTCCGTCCCGATAATGGTGCTTTGCGAGATGTTTGCGGGGTTGACCCAGATCGCCGGATCGTCGGCCGCATCGCCGGGATTCGGCACCGGTTGAGTCTCTACTGAGGCGGTCACGGATTCGATGGTGCGTCCACTTGGGTCGATGACACTTCCAGATGTCAGGGTCACAGAAGGGGCGGAATTCTGTCCTGTCGAGCCAGGCGCCTCCGACTTCTTCTCGGACTTTTTGTCCTGACTCTTGTTCTTGCTCTGATCTTCACTCCGATCCTCTTGTGCGATCACTGCTGCCGAGAGCAGCGCCAGCAGGACCACCAGGAACAAACTGAGAGTGCTGCGGTCTTGTCTAAAGGTGCGACCAACCGTCATAAAGGGATTCCTTTCAATTGAAATAAGCTCGCCTGAGGGGCCGCCTTCTTCGATGATACAAAACCTCAAAGATGTTGCCAGAGATTCCATCGCCGAAAATTAGTTTGACGAACGATCGAGAATATACCGCGAAATTCGGTCTCCACCTCCCGGGACACCCTTAAACCCAGGGAAACAATTAACTTCAATGACTGAATATCCTTTTGGTGTCTTCACAAGGTCGACTCCATAGAGCTGCAGACCGAAGAGCTCGCCGCAGCGACGGACCAGATCTTCCAGTGCCGGGTCGTCTCCAACTGGCGAGCCATCCTTCTCCTCGCGGGTTGTCGCAGGAAAGATGCGCTTGATTGCGTGAACATAGTCCCCGACTGCGTAGGCCTTATAGTCGTAGGGCTCGTGCTCTTCGTACTCCTGGGCGAAGACAAGACGTTCGCCGAGGGCGGTCCCGTCCTCCCCTCCATCGTCATCCGGTGGCGGCGCATCGGCAGAGCGCTTCTCGAGGAGACGGTCAAAGTCTCCCTCGGCCAGACAGACCTCGATACCCTGTCCGCGGCGACCACGGTAGGGCTTGACGATGGAGGGGAGGACGGGACCGCCCTCGGCG
>JANNRD010000251.1:0-9273 GCA_031401095.1 Acidobacteriota bacterium | reverse complement strand
GGGAATTCTCGAGGTATCTCATGGGGTACTCCCACAGACTGCCACCAATGCGGCTCTGTGTATGCTCGTACTGGAACTGCCTTGGTAAACCCGTCCCCCAGCGAATCCCGCTATAGGCGCTCGTCATGTTTGCCACGAGCGCACCGGGTGCTGCGGCTCGAAATCGATTGGTCTGTGTCACCATATACGCGATCTGATACCCGCCCCAACTGTGCCCCTGGATGCCGATCGCCTGCTCGTTGACAAAGCCCTTATCGACCACTGCCTGAATACCCGGCAAAACACACTTCAGCGCGCTTTGACCCGGATAGCCGATCGTGTAGACGATGTCTGGCATGAAGACGAGGTAGCCATTACTGGCATAGTAACTCGCGTTGATCGATGTTCCCGGACTGGGATTAACAAACCGGTGGAGACCCTGCGAGAGTTTCTCGTAGATGTAAACGATCATCGGATACTTCTTCTGTGGGTCAAAGTTTTCCGGCTTGATGAGAATCCCGCTGAGTTGCACTCCGTCCGTGTTCTTGAAACGGACGAGCTCCCCTTTCCCCCACAAGAGCTCAGCCTTTTGCGGGTTGGCGTCGGTCACCCTCTCCAGCTTCTTGAAGTCCTGTCCTGTGACGTAGAGATCCGGGAACTGATCGAACGTCGAAGAGGTTAGAATCATGGTGTCGGCGTTCCTGGCTTTCAGCGGAGCTCCATAACTCCTCGCTTCCATGATCAACTTCTCGGGAAAACCGCCGTCGATACGATCGCGGTAGAAGCCCGATTCCCGAGTCCATTGATTCTCGGCCCGCAACAACAGTGCCTTCGCGGGGTCGATGCCACGTTCTTTTGGATCGAGGCGGACATAACGGAACTCGACCCGTTCCCTCCTCCCAACGCCATCCGTTAAGTTTAAGGCCCGACCGGCGCCATCACCTGATATCTGCCAAATGTCATATTGGTCATAGAGCAAAACCGACTTCCCATCCTGGGTCCAGCCCGCCGTGCCATAGGATGACGGGGTGCTTGGCGTGTCTGTGTCTTCCTGCCAAAAGTTGACTCCAAGATTCTTTGTCAGGTTGGCAGCCCTGCCGTCCGGTATCGAAAGACTATTCCAGTCCTTGCCATCGAAGAAGAGTGCGTACTTCCCGTTTGGCGCCAACGAGAGACCGAATTGCTGCTTCTGTCTCCACGGTTTGCGGCTTCCATCGAGCGTGTTGACCAGGTAAACATCCGAGTAGTTCGTGTCGACGCCGACGAGGTGTCGATAGGCGCGATCATCTGTGCCGAGTGCCCAGCGCCCATCACTCGTCGGATTGAGCCCTTCCATAGTCTTGTCGGCAAGCTGAACAAGCTTCTTCTCTTTGATGTGGAAGACTGCGCGGTACGACCGATTCCGCTCCTGGTTGGCACGAACCTTTTGCATGGGTTGGATGTAGTCATCTTTCCAATGCCAGAGATCGACGACCACCTTGTTTTCCGTCGTCGCGTCTTCTTCCTCGTCCCTCTCCGGCTCCGCTGGCGGTGCGACGCCGAAGAAGAGACGACTTCCATCGAGGGAGAAGGTGATGGCTCCCCGTTCACTGATCAGCATTCCTTCCTTCAATCCATCGGTCGCGGGCGAGACAATCTCAGTGGCCGTCGGCGATTGACGGTCCCAATGGTAGAGCTTGAGCTTTGGCTGCTTCGCGGCCGCATCATCGCGATCGCTGACAAAAGCCATTTGGGTGGAGTCTTCGTCCCAGGTCAGCTTCGAGTACTGCCCTTTGCCTCCAAGCAGGGTTGCTGGACCCGCAGCGCCCGTCGAAGTGATCGCGTAAACGCCGTTGGTCTCTTCCTGTCGTGAGGAGACCGTGTAGACCAGATTCTTTGCGTCATCGCTGAGGGTGAATTCGAGGGCGTCTTGAAATGTGCGCTCGCTTGCATCGGAAAGACTCCGCAAAACGAGGTCGGTGCCATATTCCTTGCGCCGGCCCCTTGGTCTGGCGGGTATAGTCTCTGGTCTTCGTTCGGGCGGTGCTGCTGCGCCAGGGGTCCTTTCGTCGCGGCGTGGCTCTGGTTTCGCCTCAAGCGAGTAGGCGATGAAGCCAGCCGCCTCTTGAGGAACCTGGAAACGCTTGACTCTGTCGATCCTGACCACCTGCCCCGTCGACAGATCCATGATTCCGAGCGAATTCCTGGGCATATCTTCTGGACGTTTCTTCTGCTTCCGCGCCTGCGTCACCTCGTCCTTTGTTGGGAAGATGCTGAAGACCAGAAACCTGTTGTCCGCGGTCAATGTCAATTGGTTGGTACCACCGGCGGCACCTGCACCACCCGGGCCACCTGGTCCACCCGGGCCGCCCGGCGCCGGGGTTCCGCCTTCAGTCGGCTGAGGCGGTTCCGGCCGGCTGCCACGCTGGTATCGCCACTCCTTGCCCGTCGTCAGGTTCCGTGCGACAACCTCGCCATCACCGTCTTGCGGCGTCAGCGCATATGCCAGCATCTTGCCATCACGAGAAATCTGCTGAAGCTGAATAGACCGCCAGCCATCATAGTCAGTGTGGGCCAGTGCTCGCTTTGTCCCAAGGCTCGCCTGTTGGGCGGGCGCAATGGATGACAGGACCAGTGCCAGCACACAGAGCGTACCGAGCGCCTGCCCCCAGGAGACTCTAAGAGTTCGTGCCCGTAACAAACCTGCCGAGGTCATTGGATGACTCCTTTCAAAATCAACGCTGCGAAAAGCTCGGGCGAGCGAGTGGTCAAAAGTTTTCCGGCATTTGAAAAACTCAAGCCAGCTTGACAGAAATCAATTGCCGGCAGAATGCCATCGGTTGCCGGTGTCAGGGTGCTTCCCGGGGCCGGATTGGGCTATAATAACCACTGTCCCGGAAAAGCGGAACACCGCGCAGTGTTTGTCGGAATCGAAATGGAAGAGAAGAGACAGGAGTCCGAGAATAGGTCACGCTGGGTCTGGTACGGGATTTTGCTCGTCATCGTTCCGATCCTGATTCCAGCCGTCTGTCTCTATCTGCGCGAGAGTGGCTGGACCGGCATTGACCTGACACTCATCGGCCTGCTCTTTGGGGGTTATTGGTTGACGGTCATCGTTATCGCAGCGCGGACTCTACAGACGCGCCAGCAGCCAAGTTCAGCGCGGCTAGCTTCTCCGCTGATTGAGTTACAGCTCGGGACAGAACTGCAAGGACAACTTGCAGTCTTCGCATCGCATCGCCGGCAGAAGATGGCGGTCGCGGCTTTCGAATTGCTGGACCTTGAGATCCCGCGCTTCGAGCAGGACGAGCACCGCCACCGGGCTCGTCGAGACAACGAACACCTGCGTCAACAAGCCGGACAGGGAACTTTCCTTGTCGCGGTGACGACAGAGATTCTCAAGCGTCTTCTCTTGTTGAGTGGTGCCGGTGAAGCTGACCGTCGCCTGTGGCGATCACAGGTCAATGAGACCGCGGCCCGCATTGTTAAGGGCGGTTTGGATCATCGCGCTGCGGCGACCTCCTGAACTGCGAGCTTCCTGCTTCATCCGAAGAGCGGCCCTCCTCGATAAACTATCTCCCAACCACGCTCCAAGCTGGTGCGAATGGCCTGCTCGTACGGCCTCCGCGTTCCTCTGTGCCTCTTTGCCTCTTTGGTTGTTGATCATGAACCGCCGAGACACTGAGACACAGAGAGGAACGCAGAGAGGAAATAGGGACCGCAATCCGCGACGGTGCTCAAGGTTCCTGACGACATCTTAGCCCGCGTGCGCCCGGCATCCCACGCACCCGCTCTAACAGCCCCTCGAGTCGCTTCCAATTCGCCTTTCGCCGTTCGATGAAGGTTTGAGGCACTTTCTCGGCAGTCTCGCGACTCGCGGGTCATGACCTCAAGGGCTCTGGTAGAAGAGGTACTTGTAGCCAACGCTGAGACTCGGCAGCATCCAGTGTGGCACTGTTATCATGACAACCAGACTCACGATTCCGTGCGAGAGTCCGAGCGCGTAGAGATTTGGCGCGCGTTCGTATATCGCAATCCAGACCAACGCTCCGGCGAAGGTCAGGATTGTCAACATCGGATTTGGGAGATGCACCAAGGCAAAGAGACCCGCGGCAATGATCCCGGCAACCGCCCTTTGCCCAAGCACCGCGCGCATCCGCCGATAAATGAACGCCTGGAGGATGTACTGCTGTATCAGACCCCAAATGGGGAGGGTCGTCAGCTTGAGCAGGAAGCTGCCATCGATGCGCAGCGTGGAGGAGCGCCAGCCGATGCCGAAGAGTACCAGGGACGCGAGCAGTGTCGGCAACCAAAGAAGTCCTCCGGCCCGGCCGAAATTGGTCCGCGTCAGGCCCAACTCTTCAAGACTCTCTCCGCGGATGTACTGCGAGTAGACGATCAGCGAGCAAGCCAGGAGTGCAGGCACGGCAATCACAGGGCTGCCGGGCATGAGTGGAACAACCACCCACAGCGCAATCAGAATTGAGAGGACCACCGTCGCGACCTCGACGATCGTCACGAGGCTCGGCAATTCCCGCTTCTCCCGTTGTCTCTCCAATGTCATGTCCTTCGCCACCGCGCATTGCTTCGCCGAGTATCCACAGGCTGGAGAAGGTCGTGCTGCTTCGGTGTGCCTTTCCAGGGGGGCGCGAGCAAGGTGCTGACCCCACCATCGCATCTACACACCTGTCGGCTGCGGCCGAGGTAGGGTCGCCGGTCGCGGCGCCTGCCGCAAGTGAACCGGGACACTCTCAGAGCAGCAGAACTCTACCAGCCGCGCACGGTCGCGCTGCATCTCCTTGTCCCTGACAAGTGAAGAGAGAGTTTCATCGAGTATGCGAGCGACGTGCGCGTCGGGCGGTTTGGCGATTTGGTAGTGCATCCAGCGCCCTTCCTTCCTGGCGCTCACTAACCCGGCCCGCCGCAGGTAGGCGAGGTGACGCGAGATGGTCGGCTGCGGGCATTGTAGAGCCTCGACCAGGAAACACACGCACACCTCGTTCTCACGCATCAGGTTCAGGAGCCGCAGGCGAGTGCGGTCTGACAGGGCGACAAAAAATCGCTCAATTCTGAACTCTCTCGGTGGACGACTCATGACCAAATACTACCACGTGAGCAGCTGCGCCCGATGCCTGTCGAGATTGACAGCGATGCTCCGGGCCGATTATCTTTTATATTCATTCGCTTAAGCGAATACGCATTGAGAGTCTTGAGCAAAGGAGAAAGATCATGCCGACACTGAGGGTTCTCATTCTCTGCACCGGCAACTCTGCCCGGAGTCAGATGGCCGAAGGAATCCTTGGGCACGATGGAGGCGATGGATTTGAGGTCCATAGCGCAGGGGTGAAACCGAGCAGCGTCAGGCCCGAAGCAATTGAGGCAATGCGGGAAATCGGAATTGACATTTCCGGCCATCGATCGAAGTCGGTCGATGAATTTGTCGGACAGAACTTTGATTACATCATCACCGTCTGCGACAACGCAAGAGAGGCCTGCCCCGTATTTCCCGGAAGGGCCAGGCGCATTCATGAGAGCTTTGAGGATCCGCCGTTAGCGGGTGAAAAAAGCGCAGAGGAAGCACTCTCTATCTTCCAGCGTGTGCGCGATGAGATTCGCAAATGGATGAAAGGCTTCATTGCCACCGCGAATGGCTGACGGCGGGGAAATCCCGGGGACGGAATACTGACCACCCTTCCCAGGTCAAAGAACGCGTTTCTGAGACAGGAGCAGATCAATGTCGTTTCAGCAAATCGAGACCGCGAAGCCCACCAGGAGGCTCAATTTCTTTGAGCGGTATCTGACCCTCTGGGTCGTCATTTGTATGGTGGGTGGAGTGATTGCAGGTCGCACCTTGCCCGGCCTGACGGACGCGTTGCGGCGCATGGAATTTGGCGAGGGTAGCCAGATCAACATTCCGATCGCGGTACTGATCTGGCTCATGATCTACCCGATGATGCTGAAGATTGATCTGACCAGCATTCTCGGAGTCCGCCGCAGGCCACAGGGGATTTTGGTCACCCTGTTCGTCAACTGGCTCGTCAAACCGTTCTCGATGGCATTGATCAGCTGGTTGTTCTTCAAACATCTCTTTTTGCCTCTCATCGGGGAAGCGCTCGCCGACCAGTACATAGCGGGAACGATCATCCTCGCGGCTGCTCCCTGCACGGCCATGGTCTTTGTCTGGTCTTATCTGACGGATGGCGACCCGGCATACACGCTGGTACAGGTTTCCCTTAATGACCTGCTCATGCTCGTGCTGTTTGCACCGATAGTCTCGCTGCTGGTGAGCGGGGCTAGCGGTCTCCACGTTCCGTTTCAGGTTCTGCTCTATAGCGTCACCGCGTTTGTCGTCATTCCTCTCATACTGGGTAGTCTGAGCCGGAAGCTGTTGATCGGCGCCAAGGGGAAAGAATGGTTTGAAGGGGTGTTCGTGGCATTCTTTCAGCCCATCACCGTCATTGCGCTCTTGATCACGCTGGTTCTGATCTTCGCGTTTCAGGCAGACAATCTGATCAGCAAGCCGCTGCACATCGCCTTGATTGCCATTCCGCTTCTGCTTCAAGTCTATCTGAATTCCGCACTGGCATACGGCCTCATGAAACTGGTGAAGGTCCCGCACAATGTCGCCGCGCCGGGTGCATTGATTGGAGCCAGTAATTTCTTTGAACTGGCTGTCGCCACGGCAATCGTCATCTTCGGGCCGGAGTCGGGAGCGGCGCTGGCGACTGTGGTTGGGGTGCTGGTTGAAGTTCCGGTGATGCTCTCAGTCTGCTCCTTCTGCAATCGAACTCGACATTGGTTTCCGGCAGCGGGAGAGGCTTGAGTGTGTCGTTTGGCAAATGCCGGACCATCTTGAAGGAGTACGTTATGACCGCGCAGAACCGGCCAGAGCCCGCGCGCTTACTGCCGCACACACTTCATCGCGCCGCCGTGAAAATGAAGCTGCAGCCTGCCCTCGGCTGATGATATCATCTGACCTCAGTGTCACTCGGTGGTCTTGAGCGGGTGGCATCGCGTTCTGCCTGTTGCCCCGCTGCGAAGCAGTAGTGGGTCTCGGTTGGTGTGACAACGTGGTTCCCACAGCAAGCGCCGAGATGCAGAAGTGCTGTCTCAACGCGACTAATCTCGATTATGTCAACTCCGATGACGCTGACCATACCTGGCTTTGAATTCCGTCGACGAGGTCAGGTCCGCGTGATAGTCTCGACGAGCCTTGAAGAATCCGGTTTTAAGAACGGATTCAGCACACGAACTGGCGGTGTCAGCCCACTTCCTGAATGTGCCCTCAGCCTGGGAAACTTCAGCCAGGACGAACACGCCAATGTCATCGAGAACCGGAGCCTTTTTCTTGACGCGCTCGACGCCCCGGACTGGACTCTTGTCACGGCCCGACAGGTCCATTCAGCACTGGTACGAGCCGTGCGAGACGCGGATGACGCGCGCGATGAGCCGGTTACCTGTGATGCACTGGTGGCCGACATCCCGCGGACCTTGCTTGCCGTGCAGACTGCCGATTGCCTGCCCATTCTCCTCGCTGACCAGCGCACCGGTATCGTCGCGGCGGTCCACGCTGGATGGCGCGGTACCCTCGCGGGCATCGTCGCACGCACTGTTGAGCTGATGCAAGAAACACACGATTCAGCACCGACAGATATCCGGGCTGCGCTCGGACCGGCGATCGGGCCGTGTTGCTTTGAAGTCGGCGAGGAGGTGGTTGAGGCCTTTTCAGCGAGGTTTGATTACGGCGCGAACTGTTTCTCGAAACCGAATCCCGGCGGGAAGGCGCACCTCAACCTCAATCAATTGAACAGGCGACAGCTGGTGGACTGCGGCCTTCGCGTCGATAATATTTGGGATGTCGCGCTCTGTACGGTGTGCCGAAATGATCTCTTCTTTAGCTATCGCAAAGAGCGTGGCGTCGATCGTCCCGTGGGGCGTCTCATGGGTGTCATTGGACGGATGAATTAATCCCCGGAGTATTCATGAAGTTGTCATTGTTTAGCGTGCTGATCCTCGGTTTGGCTCTGACTACCGCTCCAGGTCTCCTGGCTCAGACACCAAAGGCTGAGGGTGACCCGGAGGCCGAGCTTCGGCAGGCAGTCGAACGAGCGGCTGGCAGCGACTCGAAGCTGATCGAGAACCTCGAGGGCTTTTTCAAGCAGTTTCCCGATTATCGACGACCGGATATCGAGCGCGAGATCTTCAAGCTGAGCATGAAGGTCGGCAATAAGGATCGGGCAATTACCGTCGCCGAAAGCCTGGTCTCCGCGAACGAACGAGATCTCGAAACGCTGACTCAACTGATCGGTCTCTTGCGCGCTCGCCGGACTGGTGAGGATCTCAAAAAGGCGCTCAATCACGCTGACCGACTGATCGAACGAGTCGAGGCTACCCTTGCAGCGGGGAAGCCGGCTCGGTTGAGTGCGGCTCAGTGGGCGGATCGCAAGGAGCGTAGCCGCGCCTCGGTTCGCTTTCTTCGGGGACAGGTGCTGGTGGATCTTGGCGAGAATGAAAAGGCCGCCGCTGAGCTGAGACGGAGCTTTAAATCGGTCAAGCTGGCCGCGGCAGCGGTCGCGATGGGGGAGCTTGCGGAAAAGCGGCAGGCACGCGATGAGGCAATCGATTTCTACGTTCAGGCTCTGGCGATCTCCTTCACTTCAGAAGATGAAATCGATCGGCGCGCTGTTCGTGCAAAGTTGTCGCAGCTCTCCATCGCAAGGAACGGCTCGGAGGCCGGACTCGGGGATCGATTGCTAAAAGCCTACGATCAGATCCTCAAAGAACGAGACGAGTATCTCGCGATCCTCGAGACACCTAACATCAACCTCGGGGTGACTGATCCGCTGCTTTACAAACTGACCAAGCTGGATGGCGGCACGGTCCGGTTGGGAGACTTTCGCGGAAAAGTGGTCGTACTCAATTTCTGGGCGACGTGGTGCGGTCCATGCCGGATCGAGATGCCGCTTCTTGAGAAGACCATGGCAACTTACAAGAATGATCCGAACGTCGTCTTTCTCGCCGTCAGCACAGATGAAGATCGACCACAGGTAAAGCCGTTTCTTGATGGCCAGAAGTTCAAGCTGCCGATTGTTTTTGCAGACTTTCTTGATGAGCACTACGCGGTCAGTTCGATCCCGACGACGATGGTCCTCGATCGACAGGGTAACATTTCCTTCCGGCAGACTGGTTTCAATTCGCGCGAGGACTTTGTCGCGATGCTGGCTGGAAAGATCGAGGCAGCGAAGAAGTAGTCGCTTTCGTGGAAACGTGCACCCCCCCGACCAAAGAAAAACAGACAAAAACAGACACACAAAC